>JAKPRU010000811.1 GCA_029557025.1 Candidatus Omnitrophota bacterium
ATTTTTCTTCGATGCATTGGATGGCGACTGGACGGCTCGCAACCGGCTCAACAGTTCCATGGCACACCTGACCGAAAAGCATGGCGGAAAAATCACATATTACCCCTTTGTCCACTCCTTTTTTACCCTGATTCCTCCCGACAAGTACTTCGAATTACACCCGGAATGGTTCTCATTGGTAGATGGAAAGCGCACCCTCGTCGGCAGGTACAAACGTACACAACTTTGCCTGACTAACGAGGAAATGATTCAGCAGGCGATTAAGACGGTTAAAGAATGGATCGCCGAACATCCTGAAGCCGATATCATTTCCATTTCCCAGAATGACGGGCCGGGCGGATGGTGCGAATGTGAAAACTGCGCGGCTCTGGAGGCACAGGAGGGGGGCGCCCATTCCGCGCCGATTATCTACTTTGTCAATCGGATCGCCGAGGCAGTCGCTAAAGAACATCCGGAAATCGCTATTGACACGCTGGCCTATTCCTATAGCAGGCAGGCGCCAAAAACACTCAAACCGCTGCCGAATGTAATCATTCGCCTGACGAGCGGCTCGTGCTGTTCGCACCCAATCGGCGATGAGGGCTGTGATCAGAACGCCTCCTTGCGTAACGACATCCGTGACTGGTTCCGGCTCACTCAACGGATGTACGTCTGGGATTACACCGTTAATTTCCACCAGTACCTGCTTCCATTCCCCAACCTGCATACGCTTGGCCCAAACATCCGATTCCTGGTCGATCATGGCGTGCGCGGGATTTTTGAACAGGGCAGCGGGGATGTGCCCCATAGCGATATGGCACCGCTCAAAGCCTATCTGCTGGCGAAGTTGCTCTGGAATCCGGATATCGACCGGGCCTTGGTCACGCAGGAGTTTCTGGAGGCTTACTACGGTCCCGCCGGCGAGCCAATCGGTAAGTATCTGGAGATCCTTGAACAGGAGGTCAAGGCAGGTAGTTATCGCTGGTTTCACATGAGTCCGTTCGAGCGCAGTACAACCCCGATCTACCTGACACCGGAGGTGATCTCGAAAGCAACGTATCTGTTCGGGGAAGCGGAACGGCTGGTTGCCGATGATCCCGACCGCCTGACACGTGTACAGACTGCACGGCTTTCCCTGGATTATGCCAAGCTTCATGTCGCCTCACGCCTGAATGCCTTCCTGCGCCCTGATGAAAAAGAAATCCCGGCCGGTGAGTATTTCCGCTATGCCATGGACAAGTTCTTTACCACAGCAGAACGCACCGGGGTCGGGTATGTGCGAGAGGCGAGCCGATCCCACAGCGCCATGAAGGAATTCCGGGAAGACCTGGAACAATCCGTCAACATCATGGAAGGTCTCGGCGGACAAGGGGAATAACGATGCAACACTCATGATCTACCGGCCGTCCTCGTCGGCAATTTCTCACAGACCGTGTAGTCATAGCCCCCTTCCCGCTCTGCGGAACAAGGCCGTTGCTGCCTGTGGCGGGAAGAGCCATGTTCCATTTGGTCCAGTATGCCGTTCGTCCGCTGCTTACCTGGAAAAAACCATGAGAGTCTGGTTTCATATCTCATGCCTGCTGCGGAAATCCCCGCGCTAATGCACATTGCAGATCGAAGATGCGGACAGGTTGACACCACCCTTATCTTCGCGCTTGCGCTCCCGGAGGAAGAGAGGGAAAAGACCCGCATAGGCTCCCAATTTTCGGAGGCTCTGTGAGAAGATTTGCGATACGCGACATTCGAGACCATACCTCAAAACCAAGGAGTGTTTATTGATTATGAGCGGAGTCGCCTGCTTGACCCTATCCCTGGGAATCGGAGTTGCTGCCACGGTGTGCGCCACGGCGGGAACCGTCCGCCAGCTGACTTTCGATTCCAAAAACCATTGCCTGGACAACAACGACAATTTTTCTCCGGACAACCGCTTTCTCTGCTATGACACCCGTCCCCCGGACGGCAACATCGCCAACGGCCGGACTATTGAGAAAGTGGACATTGAGACCGGCAGAATCACGGTCCTCTACGAGGCGGAAAATCCCAAGCAGGATTTCGGGCCGGGGATGGGTGCAGCCAGCTATTCGCCGGTGGCCGATGAGGTGATGTTTATCTGCGGCAAACCGACCTCACTGGGCTTGAAATACGAGAAGCACCGTCGATTCGGGTGTGTGGCGGCGGGAGACGGTTCCGGCAAAACATGGGTCATGGATGCGCGGGATGTGACTCCCCCGTTTACTCCGGGCGCGCTGCGTGGTGGAACCCATCGGCATGAGCCGGACGCGACCGGGAAATGGGTCGGCTACACATACAATGATCAGATCATGCACGCCCTCGGCAAAGACCTCCGAACCATCGGCGTAACCCAGCTTGGCAATCCGGTGAAAACGGACAGGGACCCGAAAGGTGAGAACCACGACGGCGAAGGATGGAGCGTGCTGGTTGTCCGCGTGACACCTGATCCGAAACCCGGAAGCGATGAAATCAACCAAGCCGCCAGCGACAGCTGGGTCGGCACGCATGGGTATCAGCGGGCCGATGGGAAACGGCAGTTAGCCCGCGCGTTTCTCGGCAGGGTGAAGGACAAGAACGGCCGGGAATTAGAAGAGGTGTTTATTGTGGATATTCCCGCTGACCTGACGAAACCGGGAACCTGGGGGCCGCTGGAGGGAACGGAAGATTCGTTTC
>JAKPRU010000866.1 GCA_029557025.1 Candidatus Omnitrophota bacterium
CCAACCGGTCGTCGCCGTGTGCGGCCATGGCGCGAAATTGTTCCGCCCATCCCCGACGGGGCTGCGATGCCGGACGGATGACAATGGCCCGATGCCGCACCTCCAATTCTACCTCGCCGGAGAGTTGTGTTTGCTCCAGTAAAACTTTGGGGATTCGAATCCCCTGCGAATTCCCGATGCGGATGATATTTGCTTTCATGGAACCGGCCTCGGCAACGCGGATAATTCCAATGTAATTACAGCTGCTTCGAAAGTCAAGGGGTGAAACGCCGACTCACCTGTTGCCGCACGGCCGTGCGCCCGTGTGGATTGCATACCCTTGGAGTGCTGAAGCGCAGCTTCAGCCTTTTGATGCTGCGGCAAAGGCGGGAGCTGCGCTCCCGCACTCCAAGACGTGGCAGGATTTGTTCGCCGGTATGACCTGTCCTCTCTCGCTTTGGAAGAGGATTAGGCCTCTTTCCCGGGTGGCACCGGCATCTTGCCGGTGGATTGCATGGAATAATAAACGCTATCTTTACACTGTTATTTCGAATCTTCCCCGATGGCCTGTTCTCCGCTGTTGGTTTTAAATACAGCTTGGCATCTGTAACATAGACTGTCGCTGGGATTGACAGACGTGCCACATTGCGAACAAATAGTAGTTTGATACTCCATCAGGTCAGGTTGAGATACAGTGCCTCCATACTTCTCACCAGCCAGTTTCTTCAAAAGCCGAAGTACATCAGCAAGTGCCCCGCAAAAGATATACGAGGTAATTCCCGGAATTAAAGAACCGATGCCCAATGCGATCCAAAGCAAGGATTCATCCGGATTTCGATTGAGTGCAAGGACGGCCAACACCACAGCTACAAAGCACGTGATAATGCTGATAACCAGGTAGAAAATCCCCAGTCCGGACAGCAACCCTTCTCGCCCACCTTCGTATCGGATTTCCTTATTGACTATTTTCGTGGCCATGGTGATGTCCTCCCTGGAACTACCGTGAGCGCCGATCTTCTATCGTCCGTTCAACCATCATTGGAACTTGCTCAGGAGTTCTTGCCTTACGAAGTCGGATGGATTTGAATTGCAGTAGAATTGCCACTCGGATGATCCGTTATGTTCCTCAATACATCTTCGGAGTCATTCCTTGTCGTGATCTTCAATCGCCTGGATATTGAAAATTTTCCTCGCTTTCCGATTGAAGTAGATCTGGTGACGAAAGTCGTATAGAAATCCACCATTTTTCAGGAGATCATTCTTCTTTGCCAGATCAATCATCTTTTCCTCTTTTCTGCCCTCAACAGGACGCCTGTGGAGCAACAACCCACGACATGGCCTCGATTCATATAATACGACAGTGAAAACGCGAATGCTACTCCGGCGGGCAATCCAGGCGGGTCTCGCACCTGCCCGTGCGGGCGCACACTCATCCTCCCCCCTCCCCTTCCCTCAAATTTGCATATAATGCCTCAAAAGGAAAATGATGAACTCTCTCTATTATTCGAACAATGAAGATAACCGGCCCGTTGCCGTCGCGATTTCCGGCGCGAGTGGAGTAATCTACGGAATCCGACTGCTTCGGGAATTGGCTAGACGAGGCCGCGTTGTGCATTGGACGATCTCCGAACCGGCGGCGCGGATTGTCACCATGGAGACTCCCTACCATGTCGATCCCGCTCTCGGTTACGCAGACTGGTGGGAAGGTGTATCGCCGGAGACAGCGTATTTCCATCCCGCGAGCGATGTCGGCGCTCCGCCCGCGTCCGGGTCATACCCACTGGCCGGGATGGTGGTTGCGCCGTGCAGCGGCGGCACACTCGGTCGGCTTGCCGGCGGGACCTCCGAGGACCTGGTCGGCAGAATGGCGGAGGTCTGCCTGAAAGAACGTCGCCCACTGATCCTGGTCCATCGCGAAACCCCTCTCTCGCTGATCCACATTCGCAACATGCTTACACTCGCCGAGGCCGGCGCGACCATCCTGCCCGCCTCGCCCGCGTTCTATCACACACCGCAATCCATTGAGGATTTGGTTGACTATGTTGTTGCCGTGGTTCTTCGGCAGTTGGGTATTGACTCCAGCGAACTGATCGGCGGAGGTTGGGGCGCGATCTCCGAAGAGGGGAGACTGCTGGGAGAATCGTGATGTCTGTTTTGGAAAAACTGCTGGTGCGCCCTCGTCGGTACCTCGAACTGGTACGATTTTCCCACACGCTTTTTGCGATGCCGTTTGCGTTGCTTTCCATGTTCATTGCGGCGGATGGAATGCCTGCGGTAGAAGTTTTCGGGTGGATTTTTCTTTGCCTGGTTGCCGCGCGGACTGCCGCGATGACATTCAACCGCATCGCAGACCGTCGCCTCGATGCGCTGAATCCCCGCACTCAAGACCGCCACCTCGTAGTCGGCACAGTATCCCTGGTAGAGGCTT
>JAKPRU010000893.1 GCA_029557025.1 Candidatus Omnitrophota bacterium
CTACCAGCAGATTCCCTACCGCCCGTTTCATCCCCAATCCCCATTGAGTCAGGTGACGCATCCGGTAGGCCTCTCCCAGACGCGCCGGGGTGAGAAATCCATAAAAATACGCTTCCGAAAAAGCAAAAAACACATCCCACCAGGATGGCTCAATCCCCTGGAACCGAAGCAGCAGTTGCCAGCGATGAACCTTGATCCAGAAAGACACCAGCAGACCCGCCAGCATTCCCAGCACCGTAAACAGCCCCAGCCGTTGATAAATGGAAAGAACCTCACCCCAGTCAATTCTCCAGATCACGTAAACCACAAACGGAATCCCCGCAAGTCGCAGAACACGCCAGACCCACGGGGGAATCGACCGGGTGCGGGTGGGAGACCGGGGATCCACAGAAGTCACTTCCCGCTTTCTTTAAGTTGGTCGGGAGTGAAAAACCGGGCGGAGGGGACATGCGGTTCGGAGGCCTTTCGGATCATGCACCAGACCGCTATCCGCTTCAATAGCCTGCCAAACCACGCGAACCTTCCAAACGTGGTCAGGTAAAGCCGAAGCGCTGCCATCCGTAAAGGTGTCATATACATCGCAATTCAATCCTCAAGACCGGCAATCAGGTAATCCGTCCCGAGCTGAAAACAATAGCGATCATCCATCCAGGATGGAAGCAGCACCGTTCCCGCCCGGCACCCGTTCCAGTGCCGTAACAACAGATCCACCTCCCGCATTCGCACTAAACCGGACGGGTAAAAGAACTGAGTCTGACGGCTGCAAGCCCTGTAGTCGAATGTCCCATCCTCGCGCAATCGTTTGTCGAGAAACGCCGTCGCTTTCCGCAGCGCAGAGGCAATGGCCTCATCGGGCGCTTTGGTCCTGTATGCAGCCAGCAGGCTGATCGTGAGACTCTGGTAACCGACATCGCCGCCTCCATACTCGGGGAAAAACCCTTCCGGGTCCTGCCCATCGACCAGGCTGCGCACACGCTCCTCCGCTTTCCGCGCCGGAAACTCATCCCCAAGCAAGTCCGCAACGGCACGCAAAGCCAGAGCCGATGCGGCCACCTGGTTACCTACCGCCGGATTGTTGTTCTTGTAGAGCCATTCCGCCGCGCGATGAAAGGCCGCCATGGGAGGTGTCAGCCCGAGAATCCGCACCGTCTCCACCGCCGCATACGTGGAGAACGAGGTCGCACAGAAAGACCGCTCTTCCGGCCACCATTCGTTAAAACTCCCGTCGCGGTTCTGAATCTGCGACCAGAACCGAACAGCGGCCTCCGCCCATTTCAGAATCATCGCCTCGCCCGCATAGCGGTTTCCTTCAAAGCGATTCGCATAGAGAACGGCGAGATAATGCCCGATCTCCTGCGCGCGGGCATTCGGAAAATCCAGCGCCTTATAGTGCCAATAGTATCGGTCGAAGCAACCGAATGTCGGCGAGACAGGATCGCGGTCGCCAAGGCCGAGAACCCGCTCGGCAATGGCAAGCCCCTGGCGGAGGTAGAACGATTGCGCCTCTGGAAGCAACATACAAAAAACCTTTGTGTTTCGCCGGCAGGATGCCGGTGACGCCCGGAATTCTCCCCACCTGGAAAATCCCCACCCTGACCCTTCCCCGTAAACGGGGGAGGGAGAGGTCCCCCCCTTCCGTTTACGGGGGGGGATAAAAGGGGGGATCTCGATCCCGCCTTGAGTTGATGGGCCGGTCTATCGAAAATCTCAAAAAACGGCCTATTATCGATTGCTCAACTCAACGAGATTGCTCCTGCCTGACAAATTACGGAAATCAGGCAACGTCCAGCTTCACACTGAATCGCTGGTTGGATTGCATCATCTTGTTCCAGGTATATTCCCGGCCCGTATAGGCGGCCATTCGACCCAGAATGCAACTCAGGGCGCTGTTCGCGCCGCTTTCGGCGCTGTTGACCGGCTTTCCTGTGACAATGCTGTCCACAAATCCCGATACACGACGTTCTTCGACCGTATCGAACGGATCACCCTCCCATTTATAGGCATGATCCCCTGTGATCTGGTTGTTGGCGCTATAATGAGTCTCCAGGACACCTTTCGACCCGTAAATCCGCACTGCTACATCTCCCCAGCCTTTCAGGAACTGCGTGGAAGTAAATGAAATCTGGACATCGTTCGGGTACGTATAAAGCACCTGGAAATGATCATAGCAATCCCCCAGGCCGGTGCGGACACTCTGACCGCCGTTGCCGATCGCCTTCACCGGAAGCGAACCCAGGAACCAGTTCGCCATGTCGATACAGTGAACATTTTGCTCGACAATAATGTCTCCGGAAAGCGCAATATCAAACACCCAGTTCCGCAACCGGGTCTGGTCTTTGGACTCACCGGGCTTGGATCGGTCTCCCAGCGCCCCCGTGTGATAATAGACCTGCCCGCACACAGATTTCCCGATATCTCCCCGCGCGACACGCTCCGCGGCTTCCTGATAAATCTTGCTGCTGCGCAACTGGAACCCGACTTCAATTGAAATACCGTTTGCCTTCGCTTTCTCGCCCGCTTTGATTACCCGTTTCGCCCCGAAGACGTCCGTGGCAACAGGCTTTTCGGAATAAGTGTGAATCCCGGCGTCAACAGCGGCCTCAATCTGCTCCGCATGGTAGTACGGTGGGCTGGTGATCAGCACCGCATCCAGCCCGGACGCAAGAAGTTCCTTGTATGCCTCCATACCAACAAACAGACGGTCAATCTTCGCGCGGCCCTGCTGGAGTAATTTCTCATCCAATTTGGCCTTGGCCTGGTCTAATCGGTCCTGAAACGCATCCGCGAGACCCGTGATCTGAACATTGCTGCTGGTGACAAACACGCCTGCGTCATGGGTCCCGCGTCCGCCCGGCCCGATCACCCCCAGTTGAATCCGTGAATTCGCCGTCGCCCCGAACGCAGACCCGGATTTCACAAGCACCAGGCCCGCTGTCGCAACCGTCGAAGCTTTCAAAAAATCCCGCCGCCGGACTCCTGTTTTCTGTTCCTCACTCATTCGTATTCTCTCCTCTCTGTGTATGGCCACTTTATAGCGTCTCGATAATCTTCAGCAATCCCTCAATGGACATCCGGGAACCATCTGCCTTCGTTCCATTCGGAGGTGTGTAATGCGTCTCCAATGTCAGCGGTCCCGTGTAGCCGTTGTTCAGCAGATGCTTGATTATCCCGGCATCGTCGATCTCCCCCTCGCCGACCGGACACCATTCGAATTTGCCTTCCGCGTTGTGACGCCCGTCACGAAGATGGACATCCAGAACCCGCTTGACATCTACACGTAACAGACCGTTCAAAGGCGAAAAATCCCCCGCCATGGCCGCATTGTTGGGTTCCCAAATCACTCCCAGGCGCGGGGATGGGATGTCGTGCAGCATTCGCTCCACATCCGCACCGATCTCAACATGGTTCTCAAAAATGTTTTCCACCGCCAGCGAAACGCCTTCGGCTTCCGCGATCCGCACCGCCTTCTCCAATTCCCCCATGGCGTCATCCCAGATCCGTTTCGACGGATCCTGAACAGTGAAAGCAAACACACGGATGCGATCGGTTTCAAGAATGTGCGCGTTTCGAATCGCCGCCTGCAATTCGGCATGTTGCTTCTTGAGAAGCTCGTCCCGCTCCGCTCCCTTGGGCGGCAAAACCTGCTTGAAAATACCGGTTGCCAGAAGGGAGACCTTGAGATTGTATTGATCGATCAAGCCTTTCGCTTTCCGGACAGTATCCGCATCCTGAAGCGTGTTGGGCTTGCCCCAGAGGTTTTTTACCTCCACCCAGTCGAGCTTGTACGACTTGATGAATCGGAGAGATTCCTCGAAATCATCGGAAATCTCCGAGTTAATGATCCCCAGTTTCACTGCGCTGAGCGGAAGCGTGTGTGCGGACTGTGCGAGCGTGAACGCGCCGAGCGTTCCCAACGCACCTTTGACAAAATCGCGACGGTCCATGGATGATTGTTCCTTCCTGGAGAATAATTCGATAATGCTGAATCATTACACTAGACGTGGCCGGAGGTTCCGTCCAGCTTTTCCCCAGGCAACTTGACCTGCCCTCAAGAGGTTCGTAAGCTGTCCATAAGACTGCCTATC
>JAKPRU010000903.1 GCA_029557025.1 Candidatus Omnitrophota bacterium
CCCACGTTTGTGGCAACAACCGGAACCTCGCAGGCCATCGCCTCTGCAATACTGAGTCCAAATGATTCTTTCTCCGAGGTAGACAAAAGCAGATCCGCCCGTCTCAGGATATCATCCGGCTGAACCACCGCTCCAAGAAACTCCACACAGTCCGACAATCCCAGCCGCTCTACCAGCGTCTCCGCAGTGGACTGGTCCGGCCCTTTGCCCACAAATAACAACCGTGCCGGAACAACATGGCAGATCAGGTCGAATGCCTTAATCGCATCTTGAATCCGCTTCACCGGTCGGAAATTGGAGATGTGTACAATGCGCCGGACCTGACTGCCCGCTGCGGGACGATTCTCCGAAGGACGATATACCTGCGTGTTGATCGGATTGTAAATCACCTCCACGGGCCGCTTCACATTCAATTCCTCGACAGTTACTCGGCGCAGGTATTCACTCACCGCGGTAACCGCATCGCTCTTGTTCACACCGAATTCCGTCGCGGCACGCAGAGACGGCATCTGACCCAGCAGGTCGGCATCGGTTCCATGAAGCGTGGTAATGATTTTGACATCGTGCTTCTCATTCTCATGCAGCATCTGGCGGGCCAGGTACGCCGCCGCGCTGTGAGGAATGGCGTAGTGTACATGAATGATGTCTATACAGTTCTCGGCAGCTAATCCATACAGTGTGGAAGCCAGCGCGAGGATATATGGCTCAAATCGAAACAACGGATACAGCGGCACATCCACATGATGGAACTTGAATCGCCCCCCCAGCGACTCCAAACGCCGGGGAACATCATAGGACACAAAATGGATATCATGCCCGCGACGGGCCAGCGCCATGCCCAACTCCGTCGCGACAATCCCGCTCCCCCCCACACTCGGATAACACACAATCGCTACTCGGAACTCGGTCATCGTTACCTCATTTGTTCACAATGTTTACTCCACCGCCCATCAACAGACACAGTGCCCTGTCCTGCCGTTTTCCGGGCTTCATACGGTGGCACAGGCGTCTCGCCTGTGAATTGATATCCTCCATCCCCCCCTCTCTTCCTCCCCCAATTCTTTGTTTTTTTTTGTTGTTTAATCTCCTTGACCTCACCCGTCTTCTCTGATAGCGTCCGAATCAACGCACATCATACGGAAACAAGGAGGACAAGACAATGAGGAGAGGTTTCACGCTGATCGAACTGTTGATTGTCGTTGCGATCATCGGGATTCTGGCCGCAATAGCCGTGCCGAATTTTATGAATGCGCAGGTTCGGGCGAAAATCTCCCGCGTCGAAGCCGACCATAACGCTTATGCACTCGCGATGGAATCCTACGGGTTGGACCACAACAACAAATACCCGCCCGCCGACCTGATCTATTGGCTCACTACCCCCATATCCTATATCGCCGGACTGAATCCCGATCCGTTCGCCCCCGCCAAGGCAGACCGGGGCGATGGGAAATTCGGGTATATTCATGCATACGATCCTTTTTATGTGGTCGTCACCCATGAATACGGAACATCGAATTACGAAAACCTGCTCGCGGACTTCAATGCCGCATTCGGCTATCCCAACCAATGGTTCGCTCCGCCGAATGACCGATCCTTTGCGGGAATTGTCCGGTACCAGATTCGCAGCATCGGTCCCAATCGTGTCAATGAATATGCTTCGCGGTACGACCCGACAAACGGATTGACCAGCAACGGGGACATTGCCCGGTTCGGCCCGGGCAATATCACACGCCCGTATGGCCCGATCCCGGCTCCGTGAATTTTTCTCTGCGGACTGTATGGCGAGAGATAAACAAAAAAAAGGATTGAACTACCAAACCTGTCTGCGCGATAAGGCCTCGGAAACCCTTTGACAGGAGATCAGGAAGTTCAACCCTACGTAGAGCGTGTGGAAGAAACTCTCTTTGTCTATGTATTGCTGACGCTATAGGTATCGGCGGTCCCACGCGAATCTTAAGTTGATAAACATGAAAAAAATCGATGCGGCGCGGCGCAAAAAAACCTCAAGATTTCCGTCAACCCGCCG
>JAKPRU010000914.1 GCA_029557025.1 Candidatus Omnitrophota bacterium
CGGGCCGGGGATCAAGCCGGATTACGGCGGACAGCTGGCCCTGGAGAGTTTCCGCGAGCTCCCAAAGGCGCATATCCGCTGCCCGATCGACTTTCCCGAATATGCTTTCTATTGCCGTTCCTCCATGTTCTATCCCGTGCATACGGATGGAGACAATGTCATTCGTGAGGACATGGGCGGCCCGGAGGCTTTCCGAGAAGGGATTGAAGGTGTCCACCGGCTGGGACTTCATGCGCAGTTGTATGTCGATGGGTATATCGTTTACAAGGAGAGTGTTCTTGGTAAGACAGGCAAGGCCGATAAATGGGCCGTGATGAATAGGGAAGGTGTCCGGTTCGGTCCATACAGCAATGAGGGATTCATTCATCTGTGTCCCGGATGTGTGGAATGGCAGGATCATCTGGCCGATACGGTCTATCGCCTGTTGAAAGAAACCGGCGCGGATGGCGTTCGGATCGACTCGCTCGGATTTTACTATCTCCCCTGCTACAACCCGGCACACCACCACGAAACCCCGTTCGGCTATAACGAATGGATCAAGCAGTTACTCTCCAAGGTGTCCAGGGCGGCCCGGAAAGCCAATCCGAATGTGTTGTTCACAACGGAAGGTTCGGCGGACTGGTTTGCGCCCTATGTGCACGGCGCGCTGGCTGCGCGCTGTCCCCGCGACCTGCCTCTGATGCGTATCGCGATGGGACCATACAAACCTTATGTTTATGCGGGCGGTGCGTTCTGGGGGTCTCTGGCGGGCTTTCCGGGCGGCGGGTGTGGGGGGCCGGACATCACGGAGCCGGATGCGAACTGGCTGTGCGCGCGGTATCCGGCGCATGACGCGCTTGTCTGGGGCGATGTCGATGATCATGATCCGCCGGCGTCCGATCCGGAGATTGTAACGCGGCGGTTTCTTGGTGATGACTACTGCGCAATTATCGCGGCCCGCCCATCCTGCCAGGACCCGATCTGGCCCTGGGGAGTGGGGCCGTCGGACAAACGCGGGGAATACACAGTCACCGTTCCCGGTCTCGCCTCACAGGTACAGGAAGCCGTTCTCTGCGATATTGAGACGCTGACCTGGTCCGCGATTCCGATTGTGTGTACGGGCGACGACTTGTCGTTCACTCTTCAAAGCAACTGGGCCTTGGTGATCCTTCGCGAATCGGACGGCCCGGCGATTATGGGATTCGATGCAATGCCCAAGGTCCGGCCCGGCGAATCGACAACTATTTCGCTGTATTCATTATCGGAATATGCCACAAAGGGACATCTCTCTGTGGAGGCTCCCGGCTTGATTGTGGAGCCGTCGAAAGCGCGAATTGGGGAACAAGTTACGATTTCCGTGCCCAAGGATGCCTATCCGGGTCACTATGCAGTCACCGTCTCCGGCAAAGACGTATTGGGAATAAAGCGGTTCCTGGTTGTGGAGTAAACACCGGCACTACTTTCCGGCATTCGATCGGCAGGATGGACCGGCTGATGCTTTCAGCCGGAAGCCGCGATGGAGAAGAATCTTCTTTTTTTCATCACGGAATCTCGATCTCCACCAGCACAGGTAGATGATCGGACAGAAAGCGGTCCTCGATTCGATCCGTCAGTACACGATGGCGTAATACACGGATATCGCCGTAAAGAAAAATGTAGTCGATTTTTGTTTCCGGTTCGCCGATTTCCGTCCAGTTTGAAAACGTTGAAGTCGGCCCTTCATGCCCATGGATGGAGGCATATCGCGCATCCCGTAGATCGGGTCGGCCGTCGTCTACCGGCTTTTTTCCGGTCAGAACGGCATACGGTGTAGAGTTTTCCCCCATATTGAAATCGCCCGTGATAATTGCGGGTGTCTTTCCGGCGATTTCCGAAACACGTCGCCGGATCAGTTTTGCGCTTTCCTGTCGAGCGGTCTCTCCCCGGTGATCGAAATGAGTATTGAAATGATAGAACTCTTTCTGGGTCTGCCTGTCTTTGAACTTGCCCCAGGTTACTACACGATTACAGGCGGCATCCCATCCCTTTTTCCCGGGCACATCCGGGGTCTCCGAAAGCCAGAAGGTTGCATGATCCAGCAATTCGAAACGTTCTTTTCGATAGAAGATTGGGCAGAATTCGCCCGCCTCCTTCCCGTCATCCCGCCCGACACCGATCCAGGCGTAGTCAGGAAGCTGCTGCTCCAAATCCGCGCATTGGTCTTTCAATGCTTCCTGCAGACCGGCGAAATCGACACGATACCGGGACCCGATCAACTCTGCTACGGCATCTTTGCGATTCGGCCAGGCGTTGACGCCGTCGTTCGGATTGTTGTAACGGATATTGAAGGTCATCACTTGAATGGACTGTTGATCTTGGGTGAAAGCCGGGAGACTGATACCGATCAGGCATAAGAAAAGCAGCGATTTTGAAATAAGAGATTTCATGGCAAGGGCCTTCCTGTGAGGGACAGATAGGAAATTATCTCCGTATATTACACTGGTTTATCCTATCACGGCCGCCTGAAACGGCTAGGCTCCGTCACGGCAAGAAAACCGGAATCCGGTATCCATGGGCGACACGCCCATGCCGCGATTATTATAGCAGAGCGAGACACAGTGCAATCCCCCACCGGCACAATGGCCACGATTCGACAAGACCCGGTGATTTGTGGTACATTACTGTTTGCCATGGCAAAAAAAGAACCTCTTCCATTGATTCCCGTTTTTCGTCCGTCGATCACCGAGCAGGAAATTCAGGCGGTTTGTAATGTTCTTCGGTCCGGGTGGCTGGGGCTTGGCCCGGTCACCAAGGAGTTTGAGGATGCGCTGGAAGAGTATTTCGGCGTGCCCGAAGTGGTGACATTAAACTCCGGCACGGCGGCGCTGCACCTGGCGTTGCGGGTCCTGGACATCGGGCCGGGGGATGAGGTCATTGTCCCCACGATCACCTTTGTCTCCACCGCGCATGTTGCGGAATACTGCGGGGCCAAGGTGGTGTTCGCCGACATTGACGAAGATACGCTGTGCGTGAACCCGGACGATGTTTGTCGAAAGATCACCCCGAAAACCCGGGCTATCTTCGCAGTCCATTATGGCGGGCATCCCTGCGAGATGGACCGGCTTTCCGATTTGGCCGGAGCGCGATCCATCCATCTTATTGAAGATGCTGCCCATGCCTGCGGAGCAATTTACCGGGGGATCAAGATCGGCGCGCTTTCTCCTCTGACCTGTTTCTCATTCCATGCGGTGAAAAACCTGACGTGCGGTGAGGGAGGCGCAGTTGCCACCATGAATCCGCTCTTCGGCAAGAAACTGCGGGAGCTGCGCTGGATGGGGATTTCCAAGGATACTTTCAGCCGCTCCGACCCGGACCGCGTCTATGCCTGGCAGTACTGGGTAAATGAGTTGGGATATAAGTATCATCTTCACGATATCGGGGCGGCCATGGGCCTGGTCCAACTGAAACGTCTGGATGAGAACAATCGGAAGCGGCGGACCATCATGGAGCGATACAACCGGGCATTCGAACCCCATGGCTGGATTGAACGCCCGCCTGAACGGCCGGAGGTTCAGTCTTCCTGGCATATCTATCATATCAAGGTTCCCGAACGGGACCGCCTGATCGCCCATTTAAAACGTCGAGCGATCTCTCCCGGAGTGCATTATTATCCCATCCACATGCACCCATATTACGCTTCGCATGAATCCCAATGCCCGGTGGCGGAGGAGATCTGGAAACGGATTCTGACCCTGCCGCTCTACCCGGATATGACTGACGAGGAAATCGAACGCGTGATCGACGCGGTTATTTCATTCGGCAATTCACTCTGATTAAAGAGGTGGCGGCGATGATTCCAGGCGAAAAAATTACTCTTCGGGCGCTTGAAAAACGGGATGTGGAGTTCCTGAGAGCCTTGCGCAATCATCCGGAGATGATGCCGTTTCACTGTTCGTACATGCCGGTGACGGAGACTCAACAGGAGAAATGGTATGAGCGCACAGCGACCGATACCCGCAATGTGGTTTTCATAGTGGAGGACCCGGATGGGAAGGCGGTCGGGTACGTGCAGATGAACGGGATCGACCACAAAAATCGCAGTGTGGAAATCGGGATTCATCTCAGCCCCCAGGCACAGGGTAAAGGCTACGGCAAGGATGCGTTTCGAACCCTGATGCGCTTCGCGTTTCGGGAAATGAACATGCACCGCGTGTTCCTTCAGGTGTTCGCGTTCAACGAACGTGCCATTGAGCTGTACAAGAAACTGGGATTCCGCGAGGAAGGCCGTGCCCGCGACGCCATATTCCAGAACGGTCAGTATCACGACCTGGTCGTCATGTCGATCCTGGAATCGGAATTTGAGAGTGCGTGAGAGTGGTTCAATAAGGGAAGAACCCCACCCCAACCCCCTCCCCGTAAACGGGGAGGGAGAAGAAATACTTCCCCCCGTTTACGGGGGGGGCAAAATCCCATCATTCCGGCCCACGCCGGAATCCAGGCAAATTCTCCCCTTCCCCGTCCTCGGGGAAGGGGCCGGGGGATGGGGATTTTTCATTTCCGGACCATGTAGGAATGGGGGATGGTGATGTGTGGGGAGGCGGGATCGTCGAGTTCAAGAATCAGCTCGCCGGTGGCGAAACCCGATGAGTCCGCGCAAAGAAACTCCACATCAAGAATTCACGCGGCAATCAATACCCGATTCTTTATGTTCGGATTTGAATTCCTTCAGTTCAATATCGCCGCCATCTATGCGTGTGTGCAGAATCTTCGTATCCGCATTGTCGGCTACCGTGATTTCAAAGGAGGCCTCCCGAACCTCACCCGGCACCACGTCTCGAATCTGCAACGACGGCGGTTTCACCTTTAGGAACGCTTGGACCTCCCCCCGAATGTCTAACTTCGAATATTGGCCGTTATCGAACAGGACATAGATTCAATTGACGAACGGTCCTTCAGCGGCTCCCGCCCGGATTGTAGCCGAGACAGCTCCGGTCACGCCCGGCAAAATCGCGCCGTACGGGCGGCGGAGATTGATACACCCGCAATCCGCCGTGGCGCTAACGATAGATATCGGGGTTGAGAGGGGATTGGTGAAGACCAAGGAGATGTCGCGGATGGCAGCGGGGGCGGCTTCAGGGATAACAAATGTTTCCTGACTCCATTCTACTCGTTGCATAACCGACGACGCGCAACACACAAAGGCAGATATTCCGAAGTGGCGAATCCGGTGGCCTCGTCCCGCTCATAATCCTGTATTCCGAGTACCTCCCTCACGAAACGTGTCAGGTCTGCCTGAGATAGCGTGTCTGCACTCCAAGCGGCAAGTTTCAAGAATTCGTACCGCTGTCTCTGGTTTTCATCAACAGTCAGGGCGTCTGATTGGGAGGCTGCGCGATGCCACACACCAAGAAAAAATATACTTAAAACGCATCCGGTGGAAATTATGTTATTTATGAGATTTCTCCTTTCTTAAACACTCATGCCCTCAATATTATACAGCAAGGCTCCGACCGTCGTCGGTATACAAGGGGAGAACTTGTTCCCGATTCGCGGGTAATGCGGCAAGAAATGCCGGGGTGGTATGAAGTTTCGACCAAGAGAGGAACCGGGTAGATTTAATAAAAACGCCTTACTTTTTGGGATTTCGTGCCGGTGGCGGAGCAAGCGCGGCGGCTTGGCATCCGGTTTGCTCTGGGAAAAGCAACCGCTTCTATGATTTGACGGTCCCGGTGTTCCCGGAACCTGTCCGCACCAGCACCCACAGAAAGACAATTCGCACCCCCATTCGACAGGGACCCGGTTCCTTTCATTGATTGATCCACGGATGGAATCCGTGTGGGAGATTTTCGGCCAGGGATGGTCTGATGTCGCAAATTACACTGTTCGGTCTGTTCGTTCCGGAAAAGGCATTCCCCGTCTCTGCGGGTAACGTGACGGCAAAAACCGGCCCGACGACAGGCGGCGGTGCGGTGTCGTTCGATCAAGCGCTCCTCGAAGCGCTCCAGGCCGGGGGTATCAAACAGGCGAAGATCGATCCCAACACGGCTCTCACAACGAACTCACCAAATGTCGAATCCGTGCCATTGTCGTTCCTGTTCCCGACGGAATCCGCTCCCACAATAATGGAGGAATCCTCGGCATCCAAAAGCGAAATACGGCTGTATGTTCCCGCCTCCGCCATATCGGAAGATTCTCAGGGCCGGCTTTTGATCTCTCTCGAGGAACTGTCAAAACTTCTGGAAAAGGTTCAGGGAAGTTCCGAACAGGTTCCATCAGAAACGACGTCTGAGGAGGCGGTCATTACAGGCGACGGCGTTTTCCTGAACACGGGTTCCCTTCAGAGCGCAACAACCGAACCGGCTGCGGTCGATCAAACAAATATCACAATAGAAAAAGTCTCAAGCGATCCATCCATTCTCAAGTCCGATACATTCCGGGAGACGGTCGCGACAGTCAGAGGGGGCGCCGATACGTTAACCGAAGAAACAGCCGATTTCCGGGCTGTTTCTTCAAGGGCGTTCCCATTTTCCGATACGGTAACCGAAAGCGACAGTGAGATAATCAAATCACAAGTGGTCGCCGTTAATCAACCAGAAGAACCTGCACCGACTTCACCAGAACCCCAAGGGGAGGAATTGTCGATTTCTGCCACTGGACAAGATCGTTTGCCGGACCCACGGACTCCAGAAATGCCCCCGGCCGAGAAGGCATTCAACTTGCAGCCCTCCTTGATGACCCAACGGTGGAACCGGCAGATGGACCCCTCGGATGTGGCTACGACAGATGACTCGATAAAGAAGAGAATGCAATCCATAACGTCTCAACGGTCAGCCAAAGAGGATTCCCCTGTCCCGATATCTTCCCCGGTTCAGTTGGTTGTGGATGAGAATGGCGAGGCCTTTCTTGCTTTTAGTCTCCCGGCGAGCCAGGGCAAGGATACGCAGGTTTCCGAAGGAGGGATTTCCGCTGCATCCCCTGTGGAAAAGAAAGTTTCCTCTCAGACCACTACCCTTGCTGCGATGACCTCCGAGTCCGAGGCAAATTCGCAGACAACCGAATTTACACCGATTCGGCGCGGAGAGCATACACGCAGAATCCTCCCTGTGATGGAAGAACACCCGGTGAGCGAGTCGGAACCGAACGAATCTTCACAAGCTATTAAGACAGCGGCTTGCGAAAAGCCCGATACCGAATTCACCGAGACATCCGTTCGGTCGATGAAACTTGCTGTTGAAACGCCATCGATTTCCCGGAAAGCCGCTGTGACTTCGGTCCTGTCGGTTCCCGGGAATGTGGAGTCGATGTCGGAGGTCGATGTTGTGTCTCCCGGTCCGCAGGCAGATTTGAAGGAGAGCGATACGACGGTTGTCACTGCCGGGACAGTGAACGCGGATTCCACAGAATCGCCATCGGACAGCATAGAGCAACAATCCGGGCAGAATCCGGAACAGAAACCGATCGAGGTGATTATCCGCAAGGAGGATCTTCCGGCAGGGCTTCAGCAGCAGGTCGGTCAGAATATTACTCTGACTGTTGTTACCCCCCCGCAGTCCTCCGCTCGGGATTTCGCGCAGCTGGTTCTGGGGAAAGAGCCGGTGTTTATGAATCTCACGCTCGCGAATCTTGCGACAACGGAAGGTGAATCCGGCGAAGAAAGCGCGGCGCAGTCGCTTGTTGAATCTGCCGAAACCTCTCTGGAGCCTCAGAATGTTGCCGTGCAAAAGGCGGAATTGGACCGTCAACTGCTTCAGCCGTTCACAACCGACTATGAGCGGGCAGTGGAAATGGAATACAAGCCGGAACGGATTCAACGGACGGCGCCGGCCGAATCCGGAGCAGATCAAACCGGAACGGAGACAGTCGGAACCGCCCCCCGGATGACGACCAGCAACCCTTCCACCACAACCCAGGCGACGGCGCCCACCCCAACCTCGAACAGCCAGGTTGCCGAGGCACAAAAGGTGCTGGACCAGGTGGTCAAGGGAGTCAGTGGGTCACTTGGAGAGGGTCGGAGCCATATCACGATTCGGCTGTCGCCTCCCGACCTGGGGAATGTCAGCGTTCGTCTGGTCATAGAAAACGGGTCACTCACAGCGAAGCTGTTTGCGGAGCAGGCCAACACCCGCTCGCTGTTGGAACAACACACGAACACGCTGCGGAACTCCCTGGCCGAACAAGGCATCAAGGTAGACAACGTAGCGGTTCTTCGAGAATCCTCGGACCGCTACTCGCCACAGAACGAACGGAACTATCAATCGCCGGAGCGCGGCTTTCGAGATCGCGATGAACAGACCTCCGGGAATCGGAAAGACAACGATCCATCCGGACAGGACCGTCGGCATCCTCGACAACAACAGCCGGAATGGAACTTTAATAACTACTTTGCATAAAAACATTATGAGCCATACAGGGTGAGAACAGGAGAATCAACTATGTCAACCGACGCCGTCAGCGGATTAGGCAGTACCTACACAACGGCAACAAGTGGAGTCAATTTTTCTTCCGAAGAAGTAACCCGGGAGGATTTTCTGACTCTACTCATTGCTCAGATACAGAACCAGGATCCCCTGAATCCGATGGAGAATCAGGAATTTGTAGCCGAGCTGGCAACCTTCAGCAGTCTGGAACAGCAAACCAACCAGACGGAATTATTGAAGAAGATTCTAGCCGCCCAGGATGGGACCTCGACTTCCCAGGCCCTCTCGCTGATCGGGCAGGATGTAGTTGCCGCAGTCAATACATTCAACTATCGCTCCGGAGACACTCCGACATTTCTGTTTCAAGCGACATCGACCGGTGATGCGGTTGTGAAAATTACCAGTTCCTCCGGGACGGTGGTCCGAACGGAGACGCTGCACATTAACGATACCGGGAATCACATCTATGAGTTTGACGGTCTGGGGGAATATGGGAATGAATTGGCACCCGGCGAATACACGATTTCCATCGGGTCTCCGATCAACAGTAGCGGAGATACATTGAATTACGATGTGTATCTGACCGGTCAAGTTTCCGAGGTCCAATTTCAAGAAGGCGTTCCCGTGCTGCTGGTCGGGAATCAGACAGTGTACCTGAGCGATGTCAAGTCGGTTCGACATCGGGATGAGGCCGCATAAGGTCATCCGAAAAGGGACCGGAAATCTACGAGTTGAGGAGGTACAGGAATCAGGCCATTCTCGGAACAGAATAGAGGCTACGGCATTGAAGGGGATCGATCCGGTGTGGAAGCCGGGTTGATCCGACAACTTTCTCAGAATCTATGGAATGCTGACATGGAGGTCACCTTACAATGAGTATTCGGTCGATTTTCACGGGTTTAACCGGACTGAACACGATTGACAAGAATATAGATGTCATCGGCAACAACATAGCGAATGTGAACACGGTGGGATTTCGGGCGGGACGGGCGACGTTTGATGATTTGTTTGTGTCCACCCTGTTTGCGGGTGTGGGCAGTCAGGGCGCGCGTGGCGGCATCAATCCGCGGCAGATCGGTTCCGGAGTCTCGCTGGGCAGCGTGGATACGATTTTCAGCCAGGGAAACCTGCAAACCACGGGTCGCCTGCTTGACCTGGCCATCCAGGGAGAAGGATTTTTTGTGCTGCGAGATAACGACATGCAGCAGGTGCTGACCCGGGCCGGGAATTTCTCCCTGGATACCAACGGATACCTGGTCGATCCGGGGAACGGATACCGTTTGCAGGGTCGGCAGGCCAACGCGGTGGGGCAGATCGACAATACCAAGCCGGTTTCCGATCTTCGTCTGGACTTCGGCAGCACGATTGCGGCCCAGAAAACGACCAGTGTCACCGCGGGCGGCAACCTGTATGCCAACAGTGAGCCGATCCCGGCCACCGTGTCCAGCAGCCTGCAAGGACTGTTCAACCGATACGGTGAAAGTGTCGGCCTCTTGAACGGCGATGTGATTCGATTTGAAACCGGCTTTGTGGATCTGGCCAATGCACCGGACAATGTTGTCGAGCCGATTGATCTTTCAAAATTTGATTTCGGCAAGGGTGCGGGAGTTATCCTGTCGGTAGGCGCCAACACCACACTGGAGGATCTTGCGAAGGCCATCGACGATGCCCTGGACGCGGTAGTGGAAAAGAGCATTCCGGGGTCCGAGAGCGCTTTCCAGGTTTCCGTGGATACCGAAACAGGCCAGTTTATTTTCCAGAACGGTTCCGATGCGCTGAGGGGGGTTCGGGTAGGCCTTGCCCCACGGGGCACGGATTCCGTACCTCCAAAACAAGCCAACCGGATTCTCGGTGAGATATTTACCACCGTAGGCGATCCGAATTTCACGCGGACGCTCGATGTTGCGGCCAATTCCATTGTCCGGACAGAGGCGTTGACCCAGGCCAATCGAACCTCCTCCATTGAAGTGTTCGATTCCCAAGGCAATTCGCGGACTCTTACGCTCGGTTTCGCACGCGACAGTCGCCCGCCTGAGGCGATCGGCAGCACGCAGATCGGGAAGCTTCTGGACCGCGATCAACGAGCGATTATATACGGCGGATTTCCCCAGAATCCGACTTTTGCCGAGCCGGTCATCGATCCGACCAATAACACGGCGGTGTTCACGGCGTATCAAATCGACAATATCGTGGCCACACAGGGTGTTTATTCTTTCAACGATAGTGTGGGGAACATGATTTCCCTGCGTTTGAGTGATGGGGCGATCTCATTTAACGGGCAGGAGTTTCTGCTGCCGACTGACACGACCCTGGCAAACGGAACTGCGCTCACGGCGGCAGATCAGGCGATTCTTCACGCGCTCAATGTGCAAGGTCCTCAGCAGTTGAATATCGGCGGGGGATTCATGGATCAGGGATTCACCAAGGAAACCACGCTGGAGAATATTCGGGAGCGCATTGAAAGTCGGATCAATAACGCCGTGGCGACCCTGGTAACCGGTATGACCAGCGCCGATGTGGCCTCCAACCTGGCCGGCACAACCATTCCAGGGCTTGCCGGATCGACCAACCCATTGACCGTCCAATCCGATTACGTTCTGCCGGAGCTTCAAATCGACCTGACCGACGAAGGATCTTTCGAGTTCTCATTCAAGGAGAACACCGCAGCGGCCTCGTTGGGAAAGGCATCGAATTCGGCTTACCAGTCCGCGCTGGCGACCTCCGCCGGAGGGGAAGCGAACCTTGGGCTGATGATGGACTTGGCGGCCAAAACCCGGTCTGTGCGTGTCTCCACGCTCGCTGAAACCCCGGCCGGCTCCGGCACATTTGTTGCGGATAACCAGGTGGATAATGATGTAACGGATGCAACGGTCACCAAGTTTACCGGGTCGCCGTTCGCCGCCAATCTGGCGGATGCATTTACGATCGGTGCAACAGACAACGGCAATCTGGCGAATGTCAATCCTGCGGACAATCCGAATACCGGTTCGGCACCTGAGCAAAGCAATCCCTCGACTGTGGCTGCCGCACTGGGCATTCGGGATTCCGGTGTGCAGTTGGTTGCGCTCAGCACCGGGATGTTTGCCGGATCGGACATTGTCGACAGCGCCGGGAATCCGGTTGTAACCGGACGGTTTGCCGGAACAAAAGCCTTCGATGCCCAAGCGAATGCGTTCAATGCTCTGTTTAATCCTCGCGGGTATGGAATAGCGGAGAGTTTCAATGGGGATTCCACCATCGATCGGCCCGATCACCTGCCTCTGTCCGGCATTTCGGTTTCTACCACGGATACGGGTCCCGCTGAGACCAACACCTTCCATACTACCAGCGATATGCGACGAAACTCGTATGCCTGGCAGGCGGTGGTTCCTAATTCAGCGAACACCGTTCCAACCGGAACGGTAGGGTATGTGGATTTCGACAGCAGCGGAAAATTTTTCAGTTACGGCAATGGAAGCCTGGATACACCGACCATCAATTTTGATCCCGATGGAACCGACCCGGTAAACGGTGGTGTCGATCCGCTCAACTTCCAGCTGGATCTGACTGCAATGACTCACTACGGAAACGCGAGCGATACGGCGACCCTGTTGAACCAAAACGGGCGCGGTGTCGGCAGTCTGGAAAGTGTAAGTATTTCCCCGGACGGATTGATTATCGGGGCGTTCTCCAACGGCGCGACACGCTATCTTGGCGGAATTGTCCTGGCGCAGGTGACCAACGAAGGCGGATTGATTCAATTGGGCGATACGCTGTTTGCGGAAGGCGCCAACTCGGGTCAGATCACGGTTTACGATCCCGGGATGGGCGGAACCGGTGAAATTCAGTCCGGCAATCTGGAACTCTCCAATGTGGATATCGCGACGGAGTTTACCAACCTGATTGTGTCACAGCGTGCGTTCTCGGCGAACAGTCGAATCATCACCACCAATGATCAGATCCTTCAGGAAGTGGTGAACCTGGTTCGGTAATCGAATTGGAATGACGGGTGGAGGAATGGTCTCCCCCGACGGAAGATGAGGAGCAGAACGGAGGGAGGTCCCTGAAGACCTCTCTCCGTTTTATTGTATCTCAATGTTGCTTCTCATTGGCCGAGTCAGTATGATGACTTCGCGAAGGAAGCCTTCGAGATCAGCGAGGAATTTAATGATTCGCGTAACCCGATTCAGCGGCCAGCAATACCTGATCAATGCAGACCAGATCGAGACTATCGAGTCGGCCCCGGACACGATTATTACACTGCTGTCGGGGCGGAAGCATATTGTCCGCGAGAATACGGATGAACTACTGAACCGGATTCTGGCCTACCGCAAGGGTGTCCTGGCCGGTGTCATTGTCAGTAGAAAGGAGACCTAGCCTTGGACGTCGGGACAGTTGTCGGACTTGTGTTGGCCTACGGGATGATTGTCGCCTCGGTTGGTCCTAGCGCCCTTATGACGTTCGTCGATGTGCCCAGCATCTTCTGTACTTTTGGGGGGACCATCTCGGTCGTATTGATTCACTTCCCGATTTCGCAAATACTGAACATCGGCAGCGTGATCAAGAATGCGATCTTCACGAGACCCCAATCGCCTTTGGACATAGTGAGCCTTCTGGTCAGTTTCTCCGAGAAGGCGCGCCGGGAGGGGATTCTCTCGCTGGAAAGTTCCATGGATGAGGTTCAGGATCCCTTTATCCGCACCGGACTGCGCCTGGCCGTGGACGGTGTAGAGCCGGAGTTGATTAAGGATATTCTGCACACGGAACTGGCGTTTATCGAAGACCGCCACAAGTCCGGGACCCAGCTGCTTGAATATATGGCGACAGCGGCCCCCGCGTTTGGGATGATCGGGACGTTGATCGGGCTGGTGTTGATGCTTCAGACGCTGGACGATCCTTCCAAGATCGGTCCCTCGATGGCCGTGGCGATCCTGACCACTCTGTACGGAGCGTTGTTCGCCAATGCGACCTGCATTCCCCTGGCGGGAAAACTGAAAATACGCACATCGGAGGAAGTTCTCCTGAAGGAAATCGCGATCGAAGGGGTCATGTCCATTCAATCGGGTGATAATCCACGCATTCTCGAACAGAAGCTTCTGGCGTTTCTGCCGCCATCCATGCGACCCGAAGGGCAAGAATAAGAAACACATTACAGTGTCTCTGTGGAAGAGAGGAGTAAAACCATGGTCAGGAAGAAAAATCCGGGAGAATCCGCAGGGGGTGCGCCCGAATGGATGTGTACCTTCTCGGACATGATGTCTCTTCTTCTCTGCTTCTTTATCCTTTTGTTCGCCCTCTCTACGCTTGAAGAAAAGCAGTTTGTACAACTGGCGGGTTCTTTTCAGGCCGGATTTGGAGGAATGGTGGCACCGTATACGATACAGAATATCCGATCCACGCATCTTCAACCGGAGAAAATGTCCAAGTCCGAGCAAGACGCAAAAAAGAAGGCTTATGGGAAGGACAAAGTGCTGACGCGGATGAAGCAACTGTACCAGTCCTTGAAGCTGGATGACACCATTGCAATCAAAGGGACGGAGAAGGGGATTCAATTCACGGTGATCGGGGACGCTTTGTTCGACCGAAACAGCGCTCTTATCAAGCCGCAAGCCCTGACCTTCCTGCAGCAAATCGGCGAGAACCTGCGGGACATGCCGGACAATCCGATCAAATTCAGCGGTCACTGTGATACGGGGCCGCCTCCACCCAAAAAGCTTTATGCGGATAAATGGCAGTTGTCCATGGAACGCGCACGCGCCCTGATGGTGTACTTCAGGGATTTTGAATGGATCGACCCCGCGCGAATGAGCTACGAAGGATTTGCGGATACCCTGCCCGCCACGGATGAGAAAGGCCGAGTGATTTCCACGGACACGGAGGAGGGACAAGCGCAACACCGCCGGGTGGAAATTACACTCATACAAACCGATGAAAATGCGCCGTGGTATATGATCGACCGTGAGGAAGAAGCCGCGCCTACTCCCGTTCCGGAGCTGGAACCCATTTGATTTTGCGGTTTGAGGAACCGGTGAGAACAGGTAGAGGTTGAAAGCAATGCCGCCCAACCCCAGAGAAGAAAAACCAAAAGCGGGTGCGCCGGAGTGGATGTGTACCTTCTCCGACATGATGTCGCTTCTTTTGTGCTTCTTCATATTGCTGTTTGCTCTCGCCAGCGTCGAGGAAATGAAGTTCTCACAGAACATGGCCTTCATACAGGGATCATTCGGGCGGATTCCGGGTCTCTCAACCATGTCGCACGTCCCACCAATTAACATTACGCCGACCAATGCCCAGCCGACCATGGACAAGCGAGTTGCGGAGAGGGCCTTGGAGGCGATTTCGAAAGATGCCAAGGAAAAACTGGTTTCCGATGAAAAGACCCGCCAAGTACAGATTCGTGGTGTGGAAGAAGGGGTGCGATTTGATATACAGGGTGAGATTCTATTCAAGTCCGGCAGCGCGGAGATTCCGGCTGCCTCGGCAACCGCGATTTTGGATCCTATTTTGCGGATCGTGGCGGGTTTCCCGAACCGGATACGGATTGAGGGATATACGGATAATGTCTGGGGCGAGGGGAATCCGCATTTTTACAAAGACAATTTCGATTTGGCGGCGGCCCGGGCGTACAACGTACTGAAATACATGGAGGATCATCCGGATCCGGCGTTGCGGATTGCGCACAACCGGCTGAGTTTCGAATCCTATGGTCCGAATCACCCGGTGGCGTCCAACGATACACCGGAAGGCCGCAGTCAAAATCGTCGGGTTTCCATAGTTCTTCTGGAAGCGTTCAAGAGCGAAGGGTACGAGGGAGAACTCAATATGCCCGAAAATCCACCCCGCGAGGCACCGATTGAAGAGGTGATGCCGTCGCGCCAGTAGTTGGAATTACCGATGTTCTCATTTCTCGATTCCAACCTGGAGGTGTTGCGGACACGAAATCCCGCGTTAGCGGACCGAATAGCGGGTCTGAATCCGCAGCTTCCCCCTTACCTGGAGTTGGTTCCCGCAAAGAATCAATTCGCATCATTGCGCTATTGTCCCCCGGACGGCGGAGATCCGCGCGCGCTTTGCAGTCTGTATGATCCTCTCCGGGAGGCTCAGCGGTGGGCCGAGAACGATCCGGTTTCCTCGGCCATTCATCTTCTTTTCCTGGGAGTGGGTCTCGGATACCACGTTCGGGCGTATCTGGAACGATTTGGGTCTCATGCGCGCAGTATTACGCTGGTGGAATACGATCCGCACCTTTTTCGCCTGGCGCTGACCGCGATGGATCTGCGCCGCCTGCTGGCATCAGACACCTGCTATTGTTTTGTGGCGGAGAAACCCGAAGATTTCCCGGATTTGTTAAGGCCACTTCGGACCGGATTCATGGTACATAATTTCAAGATTCTTCATCACAGGCCATCGCAGCAGCTGAATCCGGGTTATTACATGGAAGTGGCCCGTCAGATTGTGGAGGCCGTAACCTACGATGGCGTCAACACCAAGACGGTGCTCGATCATCGACATCGGAATCAAACCAATGTATTAAAGAACCTTTGGGCGTTCTGGCGCGGGCGGATGCCCTCGGAGTATCGAGACGCGGCGAAAGGACTGCCGGGTTTTGTTGTCGCGGCGGGACCCTCGCTGGACAGAAACGTCGAGGAATTGAAGCGGGTCGGTAATCGGGGACTGATAATCGCCGTGGACACAAGCCAGAACACGCTGGCTCGTCACGGAATCGAGCCGCATCTGGTCTGCGCGGCGGACCCCACCGAGCTCAACTTCAGCCACTTTGAGAAGGTTTCTGATCTGAAAAATGCCATTCTCGCATTTCACCCGGAATGTTATTTCGGGATCGCGCGCAAGTATCCCGCACACCGGTTTTTCTTTCCCCTGGTGGATGAGCAGGGCAATTTTCTGAAATATCTGCGGGATGCGCTGGGGGATGTTCTTGGAGAGGTGGGAAGTGTCAAACGCGGGATGAATGTGGGGCAGATTGCGTTCAATGTGGCGGTCCACTTGGGGTGCGATCCGATTGTGCTGGCGGGGATGGATTTTGCGTTTCCTTTGAGAGGCGGGACGACTCACGCGCGGGATGCGGCGGTCTCGCGCACAACATCGGTGGTGCGCGAGGATGGGTTTACCGTAGTCGGCGGAAAAGAAGGGAAAGCGAGCGCCGAAGCGGGGAATCTCGTGTTCGTGCCGGGATACTATGGGGACCCGGTTCCCACTACGGTTTCATTCAAGCAGTACATTAAGGACCTGGAACAGAACATCCGGGATTGCGGGCGAAAGGTGATCGACGCTACCGAGGGCGGATCACGAAAAGAGGGTGCGATCAACCGGCCGCTTCGGGAGGTGGTTGATGCTCTTGACCCGGCGTCGGATATTACTCGGTTTTGGGAGCATTTTCACGCGCCATTGCCACCGCGAGACCCCGCCTCGCTGGTTGGCGAATTGCGCAAGGGGCAGGAGGTACTGTTGAACTCCCGGCGGATTTGCGGGAAGGCTCTGGCGCATATCGCCAAGTGGCCGGAGCTGTATCGCGGAGTCCCGCCCGGTGCGCAATTGGTGCAGTCCGAATGGGATCGACTGGAGGATTTGTGGCAGGAAATGCTGCGCGATCCGTTGTTCAATGTGTTTCTGGATACCTCTGTGACTTATCTCTACTACCGTCGTCAGCAGGCTGATCGGCCTGCCGACCCCAGCCCGAAAGCGTTCCTGGAGTGTATGTACGCCAAGTACCAGTATATTCTTACGGAAATGTACTCTGGCCTGACCTGTTTTATCGATCTGCTGGATGAGGTGGCGCGGGAGATGTCAAGCGATTCGTGCTGATGACGACCTCACGAGGAGCGGAGGTATCTTGCCCGTTACATCGGTCTGTGTGCTCGGCAGCCGGAACAGTTTGCTTTTCTTATCGCACAGGATACCGAATCTGATCCGGCTCCAGGGGCAGGGTGAATTACCGTATCTCTGCCGGGCGGTGAGGTTTGCTCCGCCGGTGAGGGTGCGTATCCGTGAAGGAACCGGAGACAAACACATGCGCCTGCCGCGGCGGTTCCGCATACAGTTTCTTGCACCGGGCGGCGTGCAAGGTGGGACCGTCCATGATCGCTCTTGCGTTTGCAATCAGGTCGATTGTGCCGATTCGCTGGGGCCGATCGGGACAGGCGCAAAAAACACACCTGGGGTAGGGAGACCGGATACAACGTTGCCAGTTCATCGGCAGGGGGAATCGCTTGCTATTCGGAGTTATTCGTCAGAACTTCCGGGTGGAAGTTCAGCCTGTGGTTTTTGAATTCTCCCGGAGTGTCTGTTCGATTCGGAAAAGATCCTCCGCGAGTTCAGCGGGCAGTCCCAACTCTTGCGATCCGGCCGGCATCTGCTGTTGAAGGGATCGACGGAGGTTTTCCACAGTACCTGCTTCACTTTTTCGGATATGCTCGATCATGAGAGTACGGGCCTTGTCAGAATTCGACTCCTCCACGGCCTTCAGAACCTCGCTGTGATAGTAATAGGCGCTGACAATGCTGTTGGAATCCTGCTGGGGGATGAGGTTGCAGAACACCCGGGTCATGACCTGACTTTCGGTGACGAGTTGCATGATCCGTGTATTGCCGGTGATGCGGATGAGGTGGATGTGAAAGCTCATGTCGGTGGCGCGAAAATGCCGGAGCGCTTCGGGAGAAAGAAAACGCGTCCCGGAAAGATCGTGTTCCCGACGAATCTGCTGGAGGTCTTCGCACAGCTGCCGCAGATGTTCGATATCTTCTTTTGCTGCATGAATCGCTGCCTCGTTGGCCGCGTAACTTTCCAGCGCGACGCGCAACTCGTACAGATCCTCAATATCCTTCGCGGATGGCTGACGAACAATGGTCCCAAATCGCGGAATCCGTTCCACGTATCCCTCCAGTTGAAGGCGGGAGATAGCTTCTCGCACCGGTGTTCTTCCCAAGCCTAATTCTTTTGACAGGGAATACTCGGAAACCTGTTTACCGGGGGGGATATCTCCGCTGAGAATGCGTTGGCGGATGAATCGATACGCTTCTTTTTGCAGGCTCATTTGAGTAGGAAACCGGGATAAGGGATAATTTCTGAGCTTGACTGATCTAACATATCAGTGATATATTAGCCTTGTCAAGGTAGAATTACTCTGTCTCTGACAGGTGACAAGTGTTGGCTATTGAATGCGTTAGATCCTGCAATGGATCTATGTGTTCGAGTTTTGGAATGACTGTATTTCAAGGAACGGGAAACATGTTTTGGAACAGAAGATTCCATTCAAGCGGAAATTGGGCGGCGTTCACGTTAATCGAGCTCCTGATTGTTGTGGCGATTATCGGGATTCTGGCGGCGATTGCGGTGCCGAATTTCATGAATGCCCGAATGCGCGCCAAGGCCACACGGGCGATGGAAGAAGAGCGGAATATCTCTAACGCCCTGGAGATGTATCGGATTGATCAGACGCATTATCCGCCGAAAGATGAAGTGCCTGGGACTCGACTGCCGGTTTACAAGCGATATGCCATGCTGACCACACCGGTGGCTTATATGGCCTCCATCCCGCTTGATCCGTTTTTCCCCGTGGATATTTCGCAGGATCCGCGTGCACTGGCTGCCTTATGGGGAGGGACGTACTACGATTATTTCGAATGGCAGGATGAGGGATATATATATAAAGCCGGTCCGCGAGTCAACAAATTATATTTCATTGCGTCGTATGGACCGGATTTCCAGAAAACAGTCGGCGAGGTGATGGGTGTGCAGGACATGGTTCCGTATGATTTATCCAACGGGATTGTGAGTGCGGGAGACATTGTCCGGTACGGTCCGTGAGTCCGAATGGGAATGGCGGGGAGAACATTATTTTTTGGAGGTATGGATTGTGAAGGAAAAACGTAAGGAATTGGCTTTTACACTGATTGAGCTCCTGATTGTCGTGGCGATTATCGGGATTCTGGCGGCGATTGCGGTGCCGAATTTCATGAATGCACAGATGCGCGCCCGCGTTTCCCGAGCGCAGTCCGATTTGCGCAATCTTTCGGTTGCATTGGAGCCCTATCGGCTGGACAACAATCGCTATCCGCCCGCCTCTCTTGAAGGTGGCACAACCCGAATATCCGTCTTTGAACGCTGGGCCAAGCTGACTACGCCGGTTGCCTATA
>JAKPRU010000915.1 GCA_029557025.1 Candidatus Omnitrophota bacterium
AATAGGCAAATGACAGGCGAAATAGGCAAAGAACACAGGCGAAATAGGCAAAGAACAGGTGAAATAGGCAAAGAACACAGGCGAAATAGGCAAAGAACAGGTGAAATAGGCAAAGAACAGGTGAAATAGGCAAATGACACAGGTGAAATAGGCAAATGACACAGGCGAAATAGGCAAATGACACAGGCGAAATAGGCAAATGACAGGCAGGGACGCCTGTCCTACTGGGAGTGACACTCACCCCAAGCGCTGGTTATGTGCCCCTACGGTTAATCTCCGGGTTAGTTTGTGTTAAGGTGGCTTTGGCAACAGATAATTTCGCAAAATGGATGTATTTAAGGAGAGAATACGTATGAGCATTGGGAGACAGAGTCTTCTGCAAGAATGGCGTGTACAAGTGAGAGCAAGCCGGGCAGCCTCTTGCCTGCTTGCGGCGCTGGTTCTGGCTGCATTGGCCTGTGGACACCGGGCAACAGCACAGGGAACGGAGGACAATGCGGCACTGGTCCTGGAAGGACACGGGGATCAGGTGGATGGAGTGGCTTTCTCGCCGGACGGGGAAACCCTGCTTACCGGAAGCTGGGACAACACGGCCAGGATTTGGAATGCCATCGACGGCACACTGATTCACACCCTATCGGGACCGACGGACTGGATAACGAGCGTCGCATTTTCGCCGGACGGAACCAAGGCGATCACAGGAGGCTGGGACAGTTCCGTGATCATCTGGGACACCGCAACCGGCAAGGAAGTGTTGCAGGTTAAGGTGCCGACCGGCAACGTGACCACGGTTGGTTTTTCGCACGATGGGACGCGGTTTTTCGGCGGAATCGGAACAACGTGCGCCGGTCGGATTTATGATTTTGCGACGGGGCAGCCAGTCCTTGAATTATCCACAAGCAACCGAACGCTGGTCCTGGATGCCGCCTATTCGCTGAACGACACGGAGATTGCCACCGGGGAGGGAAACGGTGTTGTGGAATTCCGAGATGCGCAGACCGCTGCATTGGTGCGGAAGTCTCTGAGCGGACACAGCGAGAGTGTCAGCGCGGTGGATTTTCATCCCACCGATGCCACCCGGTTCCTGACGGGAAGCTGGGACGGTACGGCGAAAATCTGGAATTTGCAGTTGGGTCAGGCGCTCTTGACCCTCACCGGGCACCAAGCGCCGGTTACAGATGCGGTGTTTTCGCCGGACGGAAAGTGGGTTGCGACTGCAAGCCTGGACACGACAGTAGTTTTTTGGAACGCCTTTACCGGCGAGAGAGTCTGTGTGCTGGAACTGAAATCCGGTTCCGTGCGGGCCGTGGCGTTCTCACCGGATGGATCGCGAATCGCAACGGGGCACGGGAATTGGACGGCGCAGATTCGGCCCGTCCCATCCGAGCTCCGTTGAAGTAACTGAGACCAACACCTTGCGGGGTTTTTCAAAATGACAAAAAAACTAATGAGTTTGCACATCTCGTTGACGATATTCGGATTGATTGTTTTATCGGGATACGCCCAAGAGGAGCAGCTTCCCATCCGGTCGGGGCCGGAGGCGGTGGGGATTGTGCCGCTGACCGGCGATGTGAACCTCTGGTATGAAAACGGTGGAAACAGCAGCTACTGGCGGCCCGACTGCGATATACTCAGCAACGGCAATGCGATTGTCCTCGGTGGAATGCGAAAGGCTCCCTACGTGGATCATGTGGCGGATTCCGAGAACGCGGTGGACCTGGTGGCGATTTTCTCGCCGGAAGGCGAACTGCTGGAACCGGCGCGAACGGCGTTTTTTACAAACGATGGACAGCCGTGGTTCAACACGATCTGCACGACGCGTAACGATGACAAGTTTTACGCGCTTGGCGCCGATACCGTGGGCGGTCGGTCCGGGGATCAGTATGTGGTTCATACGATCTGCAATGCTCATGTCTGGCCGGACGCTTTTCCGGGATATCCCACGGATTACACCGGCGACTATCACACGGCCATTCAGGTTATTGGGAACGACGGAGCGATGCGCTCGAAACTGACCAGTCCCTATGGCTCCTATCTTAAGGAGAAGGGCGTTCTTCGCGGCGGGATGGCTCGCTTCCTGTCCAACGGGAATATCGTCGTGCTGTACGAAGATCGTCAGCGCGGAACTCGACTCGATTATGTTTATGGCCGAACAAGCGGTGCGCTGACCGTCGGCGTGGTGATTCTGGGGCCGGATGGCCGGATTGTGCGGGACATGTTCCCGATTTGCACAAAAGCGGGAGGGGAGAATCGGTTTGGACTGGCCTCCGGAGATGGATGGTTTGTGTGCAGGTATCGCGACAACCAGACCGGCATAACCATTGTGGCTTTCGATAACGACGGGAACGAGTTGGGGCGATTCTATCCGGCGAATTCTATTCCCGAATACCAGGGAGATGGCGGCGGGGGCCGTGGAGATGCCAACGGGCTGGAAGCCATCGGCGATTGGCTTTATATCAGCGACCGTATTCAGGGAACTCAAGGATACATAACGAAGTACCATGTCGGTCCGGATGGAATCTCGGTGATCAAAACCATCAATTTTATCGACCACCCGCTGAGCACATTCGAACACAACGCCGATCTGGGTGTGGACAGTGCGGGGAACGTGATTGTGATGTGGCAGGATCAGTCCTGGGAACGGTTTCAGGCCGGCCGCTGGGAGGTGCTTGCTCGGATGTTCGATTCCAACCTGGAGCCGGTAACGCCATCCTTTGTGATGTTTGAGCTCGGCAACAATACGGATGTTGATGAAATCCACCCTGTGCTTGGGCCCGGGCGAACCAAGCAGTCCCGCATCGCCATGAACGATGAGATCATCATCGCCGTTGCGGAGACGAACAATGCGCCCTACGGCGACCCGCTTTCGTACGTATCGAATGAGATGTTCTCGTACACGTTTGTGGCGCGGGTTCTGCGGAATCCGTTTTATGTGCCGGTGAGGAACTGGGAGGTTTATTAATTAGTCCTCACCCCCCAGCCCCCTCTCCAAGGATGGAGAGGGGGAGGTTATCGGCGTCCAATCTACGAGATGTTTGTAAAGGCATCTGCGTTACAGGACGCCAAAACATGAGGTGTTTGTAGCGGTGAGGAACTGGGAGGTTTATTAATTAATCCTCACCCCCCAGCCCCCTCTCCAAGGATGGAGAGGGGGAGGTTATCGCCGTCCAATCTACGAGATGTTTGTAAAGGCATTTGCGTTACAGGA
>JAKPRU010000706.1 GCA_029557025.1 Candidatus Omnitrophota bacterium
GTCCGGCAGATCGCGCTGAGCGTGTGGCGCACAATACGGCAGAAGGTCAACGCCGAACGCCTGCTCCAGCTGCAAGGCTCCATTCGCAATCAGCCATTCCAGGATCTGCCCTGATCCGCAGCCGATATCCAATACCCGCAATCCCTTTAGCGGCCAGTACCCGTGATCGGTCAGCAATTCCACAAGATACTTTGCACGTTCCTCGAAAACCCACAGATTCAAGGGCCGAGATCCATCCCAGGAACTCTGCCGCGATGGGTCTTCATCATACTCCCGATACGCGGACCGGATACGTTCAGGGTCTCTGGAGAATTGTGCCATCAGGTTTGTTCGTCCCTTCGGCTGTAGGCTGCCCGCGCACGGCCCAAAAGCGCCGACAAGACCCCGACTGCAAATCCCGCATTCGCCACGCAGAATCCGGTCGGTGCTCCGAGTGATCCCGGTGTGATAGCCGGGAAATACAGCCCCACCAGCGCCCAGGCATACAGCGCCACTTGGATCAGGCAGGCCGAACGCAACAGAACATTCTCCCAACCGAGAACAGAACCGAGTAGGACCCCCATCAGGAAAAACGGCGTCAGCCAGCGCAGGAACTTGTGTGACACCAGGCACCACCATAGCCAGGCATATTTTCGCAAAGGACATTCCCGCAGACGTCGCCAGGTGCCGATCCAGTTCCGGGAGGTCATGCGTACACGGGAGCGGAACTCCGCGCGCGGCTGCACGAACATGAATTCCTCCACAACTGCATTCCCGCAATGAACCACACGCTTGCCCTGTGTGACCACATCGATCGGCGTAATGAAATCGACATCATCCGTGGGCGATGGCAACGGGCGGTAGAGTTCCCGCCGAACCGCCATACAGGCCCCGCTTGCCACCGCGAGCATCCCGGCATCGCTTGAGTATTGCCGAAGCAGATATTCAAATGTCCAGTAGAATCCGCGAGATCGCCCCAGCGAGGTCGATTCCCGGTTCAGGAAGAAGAGTTCGCCCGTTGTGCAGCCCACTTCCGGATCTGCGAAAGGCGCTGTGATATTCCGAAGAAAATCGCGTGTGAATCGGCTTTCGGCGTCGCTGAAAATGAGTATCTCGTTCTGTGCCGCCGCCGCCGCATCGTTGTGGACCGTCGCTCGGCCCCGGTTCTCCCGAAAGTCCAGCGCCCGCACACGCGGATCATTTACGGCCTGCGCTCGTTCCACCGTTCGGTCTGTCGAACCGTCCGAAGCAATCAGGACCTCGATTTTCTCCGATGGGTAATCGCTCGCGAGGATGTTTGCGATCCGGCTCTGAACAGCCTCTTCCTCATTGTAAGCCGCAATAATCACCGAAACACTCAGCGGTTCCGTCGATGTCCGCGCCAACCTCGGCTTCCGGGGTTTCCCCAACAGCTTCAGGATGAGGGGATATCCCAGGTAGGTGTAAACAACAAGCGCCAGAGACACAAGAAACAGGGTCATAGGAATCATAAGAAACGCGACTCTTCATATTTGAACCTCCCGCAAATCCTAACATTTCCCCCCACGCGATCCTACACCAAACCCTCTCCATCCTTCCCATCGGTCTCATCCGTCCCATTCCTCCTCTCTTCAATCCGCAATCGATTCGCCTTCTTGTCCCTCAAATGACACATTATGATATTCCAACTCTGCACTGGAGGCTGAACATGAAGATCCTGTGTGTTTTATTTCCATTCCTCTTGATTGCGAACAACGTCTCTACACAGCCGATCTCGGCCACAGGGACCATTTCCGCGACCGCCTGCGTATCCACGGTTACGCCCTGCTGCCGGAAGGCGGTTCTTCCCGGCGGGCCGATTGAGAACCTGACCATCCGCACACAGGGAGCCGCGACGATCATCATCAACTCCAATGTCACTCTCACCGAAAGCGAGATAACAACCACCCAGACTATCTCCGAGGAAGCGGCCCGGCAGCAGGCCGCCGGCGCCCGCCCTACACCCGCCAAACCGGAGGAGGAGAAGAAGCCCTACGAGGAGCTCATCAAGGATGCCACCAAACAGGTGGGCCTTTTCACGGTGTTCATCAAGAAGGACAAGAAAGAAGACAAAACATATTGGGAAATACGACCGGACCAGTTCTCTACGGACTTTCTTCTGAGCGCCAAGGTGGGACATGGTGTTGGAATGCTGTTCCCCGGCAAGGTGGTGGAATCGAAGGTTCTTCAATTTCGTCGTGTGGATGACAAGGTGGAGTTGGTCGAGCCTCATCCGCGCTACCAGGCGGCCCCCGATTCCCCGATCAAAAAGGGTGTTGAGCGGGCTTATGGGGAATCCATCATCGCCTCGTTTCCCATCTCGGCCACGAATCCGGGATCGGATTCCTGTGTGATTGATGTGCAGCCGTTCTTCCTGTCGGATTTCTCTGATGTCGGCAAGGCATTGGAGGGCTACAGCCTGGACAAAGACGAAAGCCGCATCGAGCAGGTCAAAGTTTTCCCGGAGAATATCGAGGTCTATGCCCGGCAGCATTTTAAATCCTCAGGCAAGCCCGAAACCAAAGTTCTGGCAGACCCTTCCAGCGCCCTGGTTCTTCTTCGGTTCAGCTTTCGCACACTGCCGAAATCGAACTTTGTGCCGCGTCCCGCCGATGACCGCGTAGGCCATTTCATCGAGGCTTACCAGGACCTTTCGGACCTGGAGTCGCGGGACGCTTTTGTGCGTCATATCACCGCCTGGAACATCGAGAAGGCCAGCCCGGAACTCGAGGTCTCTCCTCCGAAAGAGCCGCTGGCGTTCTGGATTGAAAACACGGTTCCTTATCAATACCGCGAGGCGGCAAAAGAAGGCGTGGAAATGTGGAACAAGGCATTCCGAGCCGCCGGGTATGAGAACGCCGTGGTCGCAAAGCAGATGCCTGATGATGCCGACTGGGACCCGGAGGATTCGCGGTATCACATGGTTCATTGGAACACCATGGAGGATCTTCCGTTTGCCGGACTCGGACAATGGGTTGCCAACCCATTAACCGGCGAGATTCTCGACTGTGATGTCATCATTTATGGGGATATTGTGCGCTGGTTGCGACGCATACGGCAGTTTTACGAACCCCTTCGTGGTTTGCCGGAACACAGCTCCCCGGATGGCTGTCAGTACGGTCTCATGCTGGCCCAGGAGACTCAGTGCGCACTGGCGGTCCTCGCGGCGCGGGGCGAAATCGGCAACAGCACCGAGACGATCGAGGAGTTCATCAATCAGTATGTGAAACAGCTGGTGTGTCATGAGGTCGGCCATGTTCTGGGACTCCGGCACAATTTCAAAGCCAGCACGCTGCTTCCGCTCGATCAGCTGCACAACAAAGATTTGACTGCCGAGAAGGGACTTTCATCTTCTGTGATGGATTACCTTCCGGTGAACCTGGCTCCAAGAGACGCCACACAAGGCTTTTATTGGAATCCTTCGGTAGGCCCGTATGACTGCTGGGCGATTCAATACGCATACATGCCTCTTTCGGCGACCGCCCAGACGGATCGGGTAAAAGAGATGGATAAGGTCGCCTCTCGCGCGAGGGACACCGAATTGGCCTACCTCACGGATGAGGATCTTTGGGTCGCGAATCCAGAACGGCCTTTGGGGTTAGACCCCACGAATGCCTGGTTCGATCTGTCCTCCGATCCGCTTGCATGGAACGAACAGCAGATGGATGTCATGCGGGATGCGTGGACCCACGCGGCGGGCATTCTGGAGGAGGGGGAAGGATATTATGACCTTCGAAGCGCGGTGGGTATGTTCTTAAGTTATTATACCCGGTATGCGGTCGCGGTCTCCCGGTATATCGGCGGCGCGTATGTGGTACGGTCACGAGTCGGCGAGAAAGATGGCCGATCCCCCATTGTTCCCATACCTGCTTCCCAACAACGTGAGGCGCTCAGGATTCTTCGCGAAAAGGTTTTCTCGGATGAGCCGTTCCAGTTTGATCCCACCATGCTCAACATGATGGTGAACGAACGCTGGCTTCATTGGGGTGTGGAGTGGGGGAGCGCGGGGCGGACCGATTTCCCGCTGCACGATTATATCCTGCTGATGCGACAGAATGTTCTGAACATCCTGTTCGATCCCCTTGTTCTCTCGCGAATTCGGGAAGCTCAGCAGCGGGTCCCAGCGGGTGAAACCGCCTGCACGATCCCGGACTTGTTCGCCGACCTGACCGATGCCATCTGGGGCGATGTTCATACCATCGCGCAGACCGGCACACCGCCGCAACGGACCCTGTCCAACACCGCCCCGCTGCTTTCGAGCCACCGTCGGGCGCTGCAACGCGAATATGTCCGCCGACTGGTGGATCTGATGCTGACCAAACGGGGCGAAACCCCAGAGGATGCACGGACTCATGCCTGGAACGCCTTGAATACCATGAAAGAGGATATCGACAAGCTGCTGGCGAACGAAGCGCTGACAGCCGGGCTGGATCAGTATTCCCTGGTTCATCTCAAAGAGACAGCGGCCGGCATCGCTCGCGCGCTGGATGCACGGTTGGAGATCAAAGCGGGATAGTAGGACAGGCCTCCGCGCCTGTCATTGCCACGTATGTAAAAAACATGACCACCATGCGACTACTGTTCCTCAATCATAACCTGGCTTGGCGGGGAACGTTTTTTCGCGCTTTTCATTTCGCCCGCGAATTGGTCAGATTGGGCCATGGGGTGGATCTGTGGACGGTCTCCCGACGATGCAGTCCCCTGGGCAATCAATACATGCGGGATGGTGTGCGTATCTGGGAGACACCGCGTTTCCGGCAAGTAGGTCAACATGACGGCGGCTATGCTCCTGTCGATATTCTGCTCAGGACCGGGCGAATCGCATTCAGCAAGTGGGATGTAATTCATGCGTTCGACCATCGCCCCAATGTGTCGTTCCCATGGTATTTCAAACGGCTCCTCGATAGCGACGCGCTTTTCTGTGCGGACTGGTGCGACTGGTGGACAGCGGGCGGGATCACTACCGGAAAACGCACTTTCCCAGTGATCGATCGGATGGAGCAATTTCTCGAAGAAGGCTCCAAGCGATCCGCCGATATTGTTATTGTCACGAGTACGGTTCTGAACAGTCGCGCGCTTTCTCTGGGGATCGACCCCAAGCGGGTGGAGTTCATCCCATCGGGTGCGGATATCGAGGGAATACCCAAACTGGACCAGCAGACCTGCCGGGAGATTATCGGCCTTCGCCCGCAAGATCCAGTGTTGTGCTTTGTGGGATATTCCCTTTGGGATATTGAACTTATCGCAGATTCTTTTACACACGTTCTAAAGGAGTTTCCGTCATGTCAGCTGCTGGTTGTGGGGGGTGGCGTGGAGTCGCCTGCGTTGGATCGATTGAGGGAACGGTTCCGTGTGGGCGAGCAGGTTTATTTGCCGGGTGAAGTTCCGTATAGCCTGCTGCCGAAGTTCCTCGGTGCGGCGAGTATGCACCTGTTGCCGCTGGCGGATACCCTGGCGAATCATGCGCGCGGGCCGATCAAGTTCGGGGATTATCTGGCATCGGGTCGGCCCATTGTTACAAATGATATCGGCGATTCTGCGGTAATTGTTCGGGAAAAACAGATCGGTCGTGTTTCGGACCCATCCCCCGAATCTTTTGCGACGGCGATCCTGGAGGTCCTTCACCTTCCCGCAGACGAACAACACGCCATGGCCCACCGCGCCAGAGACCTTGCCGAAAGCGACCTCTCCTGGAAAACCATCGTTTCGCGGCTGAATGCGATCTATGCGAATGCTTTAGGTGGGGCGGGCTGACTGCCAGGCAGAGACGCCTGGCCTACTGGTGGGACAGGCCTCCGTGCCTGTCGCTCACCAATTGCCAGGCAGAGACGCCTGGCCTACTATGGCTCTCCGCTCCTCATCCCCTCAATGCTACAGTATCTCCATCCAATAACCCACGGTTGAGAACATGGCAAAAATCCCCCAGACAGTCATCGACCAGGTTCTTGAACGGACGGATATTGTCGATATTGTGTCGAACTATGTCTCTCTCAAACGGCGCGGGCAGAACTTTTTTGGTATTTGTCCATTTCACAAGGAGAAGACAGGCTCATTCAGTGTCCACCCCGAACGGCAAATCTTCAAATGTTTCGGCTGCGGCAAGGGGGGCACAGCGCTGACGTTTATTCAGTCCATCGAAAACCTGTCGTTTTTTGAGGCATTGCGATTCCTGGCGGACCGTTCCGGTGTGCGCCTGAACTTCGAAGAGGATGACCGTAAAGCGAATCGGGAACGACCGGAGCTCGACCGAACCCAGGTCATGGACACAGCCGCCAACCTGTTCTCAAAAATGCTCGCCAATTCCAAGCCGCCCCAGGAATATCTCGCGCGAAGGGGGCTTTCCCAGAACGATATCAAGCGATTCCGCTTGGGCTATGCGCCCGATTCCTGGGAGGCGCTCAAGAACCCGTTGTCTCGAATGGGTATTCCTGAATCGGTCCAGCAAGAACTGGGTTTGATTATCCCTCGGCAGGATGGAAGCGGATACTACGACCGGTTCCGCAACCGGATCATGTTCCCTATCGCCAATCCATTGGGCAAAACGGTGGCATTCGGCGGACGCATTCTTGGCGATGGCGAGCCGAAATATCTCAATTCACCCGAAAGCCCTCTATTCAATAAGAGCCGTACGCTTTATCTGCTTGAGAAGGCAAGAGAGCCGATTCGCCGTGTGGGAAGGACCCTGGTGGTCGAAGGGTACATGGACGCCATTGCCCTTCACCGTTTCGGTTTTGAAAACAGTGTCGCAACGCTTGGAACGGCATTGACCGAGAGTCACGCGCGCGTCCTTCGACGATACGGAGAGAATATCTACCTGATTTATGATGGCGATGAGCCGGGCCTGATGGCGGCACGGCGGGGAGCAGAGGTCTTTTTAAACATCGGACTTCCTGTTCGGGTTGTGGTGTTGCCGTCCGGCGAAGACCCGGATTCCTTTCTTGCCAAAGAGGGAACCGATGCGATGAAAGCCTTGCTGGATAATGCGCTGGATGGTTTCGAGTATTGTTTCAACCGAAGTGTGGTTCAGTATGGCCTGGAGGGAGTTGCTGCGCAACGTGCGGTTGTGCGGGACCTCCTACCGATCCTGCGGCGGATTCCCGAGGCCGTTGTCCGGTCGGAATACATCACATTTCTCGCCGGGAAAATGGGAGTGAGCGAAACCGCCATCCGTCAAGACCTCTCACGAATGCGCGACACGCGCCCCGAACGCGAGGAATTGGGCCGTATCGAAACGAAGGATGAGGTCAGATTGGATAATCTGACACCGGTCGAAACAGACAAGATGCATTTGATTACCCTGGTGCTGAACGGCCTCGGGTTGGTGCGAGTTGAGAACGAAGACCTCGCTTTGCCTGTCAATCCGCTTCGTGCAGAGGAACGGGAACAGATCAACCGTGTGGTGGACCTGATTCCCGACCGGGAGCATCTGCCCCTTTCGGGGATTCTCAAAAACCTTATGCCGATCAAGCCGCGTGTGTATAAGAACCTGGCTGCTCTGCTGGAAGGCATATTTGCCGAAGATAAACTTGCGCAAGCCGTTCTGGCAGCCGCACCGGATCTTGCTCCCCTGTGCGGAGAACGCGATCAACTGCTCGCTCAGGTTGTCTCTGACCTGGAGAATCGAAAAAGGAAACTCGATCACCAGCGGCTTGCTCAGGCCTTGCGTGAACAGATCAAACCCGGCCAGTCGGGTGAACTGGATGAAAAAACCCGCGAGCATTTACGGCAGCTGGATTCCCTTCACGGACTGGGGAAAGACAATTCGGATTGAGGCTCGCCTGGCATAAGAATTCACCGCGCCCGGAGAGATAAGGGGAGAATTGGGTGGCTTGCGGGGCGTGGTTGAGATATCGTACTTCCGTACCTTTGAGACTCGGATAGCCCATGATGCGAAGACTTGTTTTTGGCGCAACTGTCTTGTTCTTGATTCCGGTCCTGTCTGCGTGGTCCGAACCACAGCCGGATATTCGGATGTTCGATGCCCGTCTGCTATCCGATTCATTTGTGATCGCAATTGAGAAGGTATCTCCAGCGGTTGCGAGTATCAACGGAGAGCGGAAATTCAATTGGGCAGACCGTGAGAGAATCAACGAGATCATTCGGGAGCTGCCGGAGAGATTCCGGGATATGCTGGACATCATCCCGGACCGGCAGCGCTGGCAGGGTTCAGGGATGATTATTCGCGCCGATGGGCTAATTCTGACCAATTACCACGTGCTGGAGGGAGCCGAGAAGCTGAGTGCGCAGCTCGCCGACGGGCGGGAATTTAACGGGGAAATTGCGGGGTACGATCCCTATACGGACATAGCCCTTCTGCAACTAAAAAACTGCCCGGGCGACCTGCCGACGGTGACGCTCGGCGACTCTGACGCTTTGCGGGTAGGAGAATGGGTGCTGGCGATCGGGAGTCCGTTTCGGCTGTTTGGAAGTGCGAGCGAGGGTATTGTCAGCGCGAAGAATCGGACGG
>JAKPRU010000937.1 GCA_029557025.1 Candidatus Omnitrophota bacterium
CAAGTCAATTTCGTCGTGTTGTGCAAGTTCCTCTCTAACCGTATTCAGCGCAATCCGCGCGGCTTGCCCGATCGGATAACCGTACACCCCGGTACTGATTGAGGGAAATGCTATTGTCCTGATCCCGTTCTCCCGCGCAACCTCCAGACTTCGGCGATAGCAGCGAGCCAGCGCCTCCGGCTCGCCGCGATCCCCGCCGTGAAAGACAGGCCCGACCGTGTGAATGACATGACGCGCCTTGAGATTCCCGCCCGTTGTGATTTTCGCATCCCCGGTCGCACACCCGTGCAGCTTCTTGCACTCTTCCAGAATGGCGGGACCGCCCGCCCGATGAATCGCCCCATCCACACCCCCGCCACCTGTCAGCCCGTTGTTTGCCGCATTCACAATCGCATCCGTGGTCTGTTCGGTGATATCTCCTTGCACCAACTCCAATGTGGTGGAACCGATTTTGGTCTTCATGGAATCTCTCCTGATCGCCAAGAGTAGTAGCTCCATACTAATGATATGACTTCCTGCGCGCTTGGCAAGTAGGAAATTTCACTTATACTGAAAAATATCAGGAGGAGATTCGCCGTGGTCGAAAAAATCACCGCCGATGCATTGCGATTCGGTTCGGACCGCCTGAACGCCGCTGGAATCCTGTCCGCATCCCTGAAAAGAGACCTGGAAACCTTGCGGGACGGATTGGAAAAGGTCTCGAATTGGGAGCAGGCGGAGAATCACTTTAAGAAAGTCGGCATTGGGGCCATCAAAGCATCCGGCCCGATGAGCAAGGTATACCGCATCCTTGCCTGCCTTATGGAATCCCTGGAGAAGCACACAGCCAATCTAGTGGAAGGCGGGTGGAGCATTGACAGTGTGTCGCTTCTTGATGTCGAATCGGGATGCAGTACATACACGGGCCGACTCCTGGTCCGGGTGATGAATCGGAGCGGGAATACGGCGGTCTTAATCGACGGCCCCTTCGTGTGGGATTGCGCGGCCCACGGCATTCCGCAGACTGAGGCGGCTCAGGCGCTGGGGTATCGGTGTATCGTCAAGTTTCCGAAGATTCAAACTCCTTGAAAGGGAAATTACTCTGTGGCTGATGAACTGAAGGGCGACAAATCCCAAAAGACCGTTCGGATCTGTGTTCTGGGTGATACGCACGTTCCCGAACGTGCAAGCCGCCTGCCCCGTCGTCTACTGGAAGTCATCCAGGGGGCGGACTTGGTCATCCACACCGGCGATTTTACTTCTCACTCGGTGTTTGAGCAGTTGGACGGCCTGAAGGAAATGAGAGCCGTGCGCGGGAATATGGATGATGAGCATCTCTGTTCCCTGCTTCCCGCTGTGACGGAATTCGAGGTAGCAGGCCGGAGAATCGGGCTGACCCATGGCTGGGGACCGTGCGCGGGACTGGAACAACGTGTCCTTGCCCGCTTGGGGAATGTGGACATCCTGATCTACGGGCACTCCCATGAACCGCGCACCGAATGGGTGAACAAGATATTCCTGGTGAATCCGGGCAGTGTTGCGGCAAATCAGGATGGAACTCAAAGTTGCCTTTTGCTGGAATTGGGCGATACGACCCTTGCAACTCCTGTCCTCCTTTGAGATGCTCGGCTTGCTCGCGCTCGAATCCGGTAAAAAACTATTCAGATCCCGATTGCCCTGTTTTTCTAACCCCTTATTTATCAACCTGTTATTGGCAAGATACCTACCGCCGCTTGGCGGGAAAAGCGTTTTGGCGTAACATTATACGGCTTTTAAATTGCACGAGATGGACTTTGAAATTGTGGCCACCACCGGTACGGCAGCATTTCTCCGAAGGAGCCATACCCTATGCTCCCATACATTCAAGGTCCACGAGGAACGGCCGAATCTTTTCGATCTGATGAAAGAGGGCCGTGTTGGACTGGTAATCAAGACGTCCTCGGATGCGGATTCGGCTTATGAGGAGAAAGCCCTGCGCCGGTGTGCCATCGAAAGCAACATTCCCTATATCACCACCGTCGCAGCGGCAGAGGCGGCTGTCCACGGGATCCGTTCCTGCATGGAGGGCGCATTAACCGCATGAGGGACAAGAAGGAAACAGCAATGGATGAGAGAATCGCGGTCATCGGCGGCGGTAACATGGGATCGGCCCTGGTAGGCGGTCTGGTCGGAAAGAAGATTGTTCCTCCCGGAGATGTTCTTGTTTGCGAGATCGACGCCAATCGTCGGGAACACCTTCGGAAGATCTACGGCGTTCAAGTCAGCGAATCGCTGGAGGATGCTCCGGGGTTCGCAAAGATTCTGCTTCTGGCTGTCAAGCCAATACACCTGACAGAGGTCGGGAATCGCCTCCGTGATCGACTGACAAAAGATCACTTGGTTGTCTCGATCCTCGCCGGACAGAGCCGTGCGAAGTTGAGCCAGGCATTAGGAGGAGCAGCCCGGATGGTGCGAGTTATGCCGAATCTACCGGCCCAGGCAGGCGCGGGGATCAGCGCAGTGACTTTCGGAGAGGACGTAGACTGCAACCAACGCGCGATTGTGAACGAAATCCTGTCTGCGGTGGGGCCGGTTGTGGAGGTTGAGGAGGAACTTCAAGACGCGGTCACTGCCGTATCCGGTAGCGGACCGGGATTTCTGTTCCAGCTGGCATCCTATCTGATCGAGGCGGCAAAGGC
>JAKPRU010000966.1 GCA_029557025.1 Candidatus Omnitrophota bacterium
ACCAGCAACTCCCCCCATACTGAAAAAGGATATCCGAACGCATAGCCGAGAACCCAGCAGAGATAGGTCACGAGAAGCAATCCCAGCGGTCGGGCCAACAGCAACCCACGGTCCGGGAAATGCCGAAAAATCAAAAATGAAATCGGAAACACGGACAGACCGTACAAGGAGACAAGGAAATACCACCAAACAGCCGCAAGGAAATCGCTCATCATGCCGGGATTGTAATACAGATTGCAATCAGAGGGCACTCCAGCGGGTTATTCCCCCCGTAATCCCCCCGTAAACGGGGGGAGAAGACTCCCTCCCCGTTCACAGTGAGGGTTGAGGTGGGGGCGTGCGAACATCTCACCTCCGGAAATCACAGGGGCGGGTCTGTGTGACCCGCCCCTGTGTAAAAGGATATTTCGTGTCCCGCAAGGCGATAAATTACTTCCGCAGCAGTTTCTCGTATTCCAGCGGGTGCTCTTTCATCATCTGTTCACGGGTCATTCTGCCATGCCACCAGAGACCACTTCCGGGAAAGCGAGACGGATTGAAATGGACATTGTAAAAATGCCAGACAAACAGAGCGAGCGCGGCCAGGATGGCCTCATCCGCATGGATCTCCGCGGCCAGCTCGTAACTCAGCCATGGGATATATTTCGCCGCAATGTCCGGGAACCACATCACCAGACCGGTGCCGATCATAATCACACAGCCCCAGTACACCGCCCAGTAGTCGAACTTCTCGAAATAGGAATACCGCCCGAAACGCGGCTGGTTTTTAGTCAACCCGAGGAAATACAGGGATTTTATCGTGACATCGACGAAATCCTTCGGCATGGGCAGCAATTCGATGAACTCCCGCCGTCCCTCACGCGAATAGATAAGGTACAGGATGTGATAGAACGAGACCGCGATCAGCCCCACCGCCGCCACACGATGAATCCACCGGATGGTTGCCACTGGGCCGAACGCCTGCACAACACTTTGGCTCCAGGCATACTCCGGTCTGCCGAGACACCAGAGCGGAATGCCGGTAATGATGAGCGTAATTGTGCTGACAAACAACACGATATGTTGAATGCGAAAGTTAAGGCTGAAACGTTGGATATATTCCGGCCCTTTAGAATTGCGATTTTCCATTATCTTGCCCTTTTCAGTCACCCTTCCTGCCGACAGTTCGACGGAACAGGTCTGCGATAATATGAAGCACCAGCAAGGTCATGGTGATGATGGTGAGCCATTTGAAAAACGCGCTGGTTCTCACAATCACGGGTGCGCTGTCCGGTCGAGCATCGGGGTATCCCATCATCCGGGCCATGGCGATTTTGACCGGTTTCGGATCGGCATCCGGACTGTAGGGATCGAGAAGGACTTTGCCGAAGAAGAAATACGAATCCGGAGAATGGCACTCTTCGCAGCGGTCCCCCGCGCCCAGCGCTTCTCCGCGCGGAGCGACATTGTGACTGACCGACCACAATACGGGTTTGGCCTGCGGGTGCTCGTAAGATTTGACCGTACCGTCCTCGGCCGCCTCGTATACCTTCGAACCGCTGACCAGGACCGGGTTGAGTTTCTGAAAGCGCTTGCCGTCCAGATGTTTGCGTAGAAGGGCAGAGAAGTTGGCGATTTCGGTTTCGGTGTTGATTTCCGGTTTTCCGTCCCCATTATCGTCCTTGGCGAAATCCTTGTTCAAGAATTCATTTCGGAGCGCGACATCCACCTTTTTCTTGGGATTCGCCTCGGCAACTGCAGCATCAATGGCTTCCGAGATTTCTCTCAGGAACAGAGGAACGATGATATCGCCTTCTTTGTGTCCCCACCAGACAGCGGTCTGGTTGTTGTAGGCCCGGATCTTGCCGCTTTCATCGGTGGCGTACACGGGTCGCCATTCGCCGACCACTTCACCGTATTTCGGACGCCATTTCGGGGCTTCCGGTATATCTCTGAACACTTCGTACGTGAGGGTGGTGTGGTTCGGTTGGAGTTCATAGACCAGGAACGCCTCGAACGCCGTTGCAAAGGTCTGGACCTTGCTTTTGATCATATAGATCAACTGTCGTTCCTGGAGGTCCTTTTTCTGATACAGGGCCTGGAGCGCTTTCAGGATTTCTTCTTCGGTGTCGAAATCCGGCATTCCATCGCCGTTTGCGTCCCTCAACCCCTCTTTCTCGGACTCGGAAGCCTCTTTGACCAGCTTTTCGATCACATCGCGAATTTCTGCCCAGCGGAGTGGAACCAGTGTTGTTTCTTCCTCACGGTAGCCGAACCACGGTCCTTCGGAGGAAATGATGGTGATCGGCTTGCCGAGCGAGGCATCCACCATACCGATTGCAGCCACTTGCAAGGTGGGAACATGGCAGACTTCGCAGCCGATCTTTTCCAGGTGAATCGGCGGTAACCCTTTATGGACCATTTTCGGCGCACCCAAGTGGCCCACTGTGTGGCATTCCTCACAAGTGTGTGCGGTTCCGTCCAAGTCGTCCCGTACGCTCAATTCGTGGGAGTTCCCCTTTGCGAAATTGTGGTGCAGGCCGCCGGGGTGGCAATCGATACAGCGAATGCCCCGCTTGCTGTGGACATCAACACTGTACGTGTCGCCGAATGTGGTTCCATGTTTCTCCGTGAAGGAGAGATCGTGGCAGAGCAGGCAATTACGATCGGAGGGTCGCTTGATGGGGAGATGCACTCTGCCGTCCGGAAGGAACAGGGATTTGTTGTATTCGACGGTCGGCAGCGGGAGGGTTTCTACTTGGGGATCTTCCAGACTGCCCAGATAGGCGGCAATCGAGCCGTTGACTTTGCCGAGGACCGCACCTGCGGTGGGCGCCCAGCGGAAGTTAAGCGCCTGGATCTGTTCGTAACGCTCTTGATAGGAGTAGGTTTCCAGATGACAGAACAGGCAGTCCGCTTCAAGCGCACCGCTCAAATCCCAGTGAGCGCCGTAATAGTCACCATC
>JAKPRU010000967.1 GCA_029557025.1 Candidatus Omnitrophota bacterium
TTCTCTTGCCGGGCAATGAAAACCACAGCCCCACCGTTCTACTCTCTCCACCCGAAGGCAGATCACTCCTTGCTTTAGTTCCCGCCGTCACTTTCGGATGCAATGGCAATCGCTTCATCGAGTGACGCTCGAAGTTCCGGGAGTCGAGAAATGGGAACCGTAACACCTTGCCTGGAGGGATTCCAATCGGGGCTTTCATCAGACCGGTAGAAAATCCGGAGATCCGCAAAGCGATGGCCTTTGTATTCGCGAAGGGAAAACCGAACAAGTCGAGTGTGATCCTTCTCGAATTCCCAGAAAACCGTCCCGATTTCGTTTGTGTCCATGATTTATCCTTTCTGTAGTCTCTCCCAACAGGCTCCAAGGATTTCCCGATATTCCTGATTGGAGATCCGTTCCAGGTCTCGGTATTCGATCCAGGCAATGACAGCCCGTGCCGCTTCGGTCGGAATTCGGTTCGCCTGGTTCGGGTGCAATTCGGTCATCATTTCCATGATGCCGGAATAATCCAAACCCCACCTTGACCAACTGCCGGGATGCGTTTCGATATGCAGGCGAATGTCCTCATCCCCCCACCTTCGGCAATGCTCGATCAATGCCGCGATGCCTTCCTGGATGGGAACCGTGGGGGCTGCCGGACCGCTCGGAGAAGGTGACGGAACCGACCCCGGAGAGGGTTCGGAACGGACGGGAGTTTCGCACCGTTCCACCCCTCGAAAATCGTTCCGCTCCGGTTCGGTTTTTTGAGACTCAAGCGGAACGGTATTTTCGGCTATCGTTCCGCTATCGTTCCGCAGACCGTTCCGCTCTAACCACTGATCTGCTAAGGCTTTAAGACTCATCGTTCCACCCCCGTTCCGCCGTTCCGTTCCGCAAGGTCGTAAGGCGTTCCGCCGTTCCACACCCTTTAGGGTGGAACGCGGAACGACAGACCGGAACGACAGTGTTTTGACGGGTCATTTTATTGGGTAGAGTCCTTCCTGTTTTGCTTTTTCTAAGCGCCTGTGCGCCGCAGTTTTTGACATCCCAAGAGTCTTTCCGATCTGTGCAAGGCTCATTCCGTCGGTTGCCATTTCCGCCACATCCATCAAAAGAGTGTCATCCGCATAAGACCACACCCACCGAGAGGCTACCCCGTGGGGATCAGTCTCGAACCGCGCATAGATCG
>JAKPRU010000982.1 GCA_029557025.1 Candidatus Omnitrophota bacterium
CCGGGGATGGTTTGACGGAAGCACTACATCGGATTCCTATCCCCGGTATGACGTGTCCAACGGGCTGAACAGCCGGGGAAGCATCGAACGGGTCGGGCCGGGGAATATCCCCCAGAAAACCTATCGCGACAACTGGGACAACAAGCCGGGTTGATTACACCCGCAATGCGACTCGTCCATATCTGATACGGATCGGCCGTGAAGATCACTCTAAACTGCGACAGAAGCCATGCGGATTCTTTTGATTGTATTCCCCACGTTTCTGCTCTTTGTATCTCTCGTTTCTCCTGCCATCGCGGAGCCGTACCACCCAACGCTTGAACTCCGCCATTGGCTCTGTGCCCGATGTGATTTGAACGGGGACAATGCGGTCGATCATCTGGATGTCTATTCTCTGGCCGGGCAGTTTGGGCAATATCCGATCCCCCCCATTTCCACACTTGCAGTCTCCGATCCGGTCACAACCTTGAATCTCGATTTCCCAACAGGAACGGAGGCATATCTTCTGATCATTCGGAATGAAACCTTCGGTTCGCAGAAATCCGAAGTAGGGATTTATCGGGAGCTGTTCTCATTTAAGAAGAAGGCTGAGGAGGAACCCGTTCCGGCGGAAAAGTTTCCTCCATCGATATTCTTCTCTCTCCTCGGTCTCGAGCTGGGGAAGCAACCCGTGGTAGTCGGGAAGCAGATTTCGGGACCGCCGGCAGCAGGCGAACAGAGGACCTTTGCGATTCATGGAGGCACGCCGGTCACCGCCACCCTTCGGTATTCGGGGAAACATGCGGCGATTTATGTGGATGACGCGATCTGGTTGCAGAGTGAATCTCCGGTCGGCCAGGCAACCGTCAACGGCCAGGGACAGATTTTCGACACAATTACATATCCGGTTCTTTCAAACGTATTCGGCAATCCGGGAGATTTGAACGACGACGGGCAAGTTGCGATTTTGTTCACGACGGCAGCAGCGGGGGCGGGAGACAGTTCCTTCTATGAAGGCGACCTGTTTGAAACCGCCGGTTGGAACGGTATATCAAACGCCATGGAACTCCTGTATGTGTGCCCCCCCAATACTCCAGAAAGGACCATTGCCCCGGAGGATATCGCGGGGAATATCGCAAACGCTCTCCAGCAAATGGTGAACTTCCGTTACCATGCCGTCTTATTCGGAAACGGGTATCTTTTTCCCAACGTGGAGGAGAATTGGCTCAATGTGGGTCTTTCCATGCTGGCGGAGGATTATGTCGGTTCCGCGCGGGTCAAGAACCCGAAATACACGGAGAAATTTCTCCGCAACACCGGTGCAATCAACATCGTGACAAATCTGGTTCCCAATGATACCCAACGCGGGGGGGCCTATCTGTTTTGTCGATACCTCGCCGACCGATACGGTGACGGCATTGTCGCGAAATTGGTGCGAACCGGAAAGAAGGGGATAGAAAACACGGAGGCCGCGACGGGAATATCTTATATGGAATTGATTAAAGATTGGTCGCGGGCCGTGTTTCTGTCGGATTTGGGAATTACCGACCATCGTCGATTCAACTATCAGATGTTTGCCTCCCTGGATGCGAGTTCGCCCCGGTGGTGGGGGGTTCCCAAGATTGTGGAATTGAGCCTCGTTGGGGAGACCTATTTCGGACCGATGCACTTCGACCAGATTCCGAGCGGTGGGTTTTCCTATG
>JAKPRU010000717.1 GCA_029557025.1 Candidatus Omnitrophota bacterium
CGCCGCTGATCCGGAAGATCAAAGGGAAGTCCTTCCCGCATTTGCGTTTGATGTTTTGGATCAGCTCCACCGCAAATTTCGCCCTGCCGGTGAAATCCCCGCCATACTCGTCAGTGCGTTTATTTGAGTAGCTGGACATGAACTGCGCGACGAGATATCCGTGCGCGCCATGGATCTCCACGCCGTCGAATCCGGCTTGTTTCGCCCGGATCGCCGCATCGCCAAACTTTTCAACCAGATCTCGGATCTCCGCGACGGTCAATTCCCGGGGAAGCTCTTTGTTGACTGGGCAGGGGACGGGGGAGGGGGCCACGGGCTGCATTCCTGATAACATGGACATGGTCTGACGCCCGGAATGCTGCAGCTGCATGAAAATCCTGCCGCTCTCCTGATGGATGGAATCCGTCAGCCGCTTGAAGCCGGGGACGCATTCGTCGGAATAGTTCAGCAATTGGCCGGGCATCGCCTTGCCTTCCGGAGAAATGGCGGTGAACTCCGTGATGATCAGCCCAAATCCGCCCTTTGCCCGCTCCGCGTAATAGGCGATCAATTCGTCGCCGACGCTGCCGTCCTCGGTTCCATGACTGGAGCCCATCGCCGGCATGATGAACCGGTTCTTCAATTTCAGTGAGCCGATCTTACCGGGACTCAGCAGATTCTCAAACATAAAGAGCCTCCTTATCATGGGTCGTAATGTGATTCTGGCGGTTGAAAAATCCGAGTATGAAACACGCCCTCATTTTCTCCTGAACAACGCCTTTTATCCCGTCGAAAGGCGAGCGTGCTCTTGGAGAAATACACGGGCGAACCACTGCCCGCCAGCTTCCGGCTTCATACAATCCACGATTCCCTCCGGCGCATGAAGATCACAAGCGGATACTTGATATGGCTCTGAGCAGATGTTGCCTGATCAGCGCGATAGGCGTACTGCCTGTGAATCATCAACCCTGAACGAACCAGCTTTGCGCCGCGTTGCCAGGGAAACACAGGGTGAACCCAAACGGAGGTTGTCCGCGCTTGCGGAGATTGACGGAATAGAAAGCATCCGGCCAGGCCTTCATGGGAGCAGCCCATGTGTTCTGTGCGCTTCTCATTCTCAAATCTTTACAACTTAGCGATCGTCCGTTCTCATTCCATTTTCATGTAGCGTGCTTACAATTACACCATATCCTGGGAAAATGGTTGAACGGGAGGAATCA
>JAKPRU010001007.1 GCA_029557025.1 Candidatus Omnitrophota bacterium
CGGAGCCCTCTCCGGAACGGTTTATGCCGTCGATCGCGATGCGCTTGCCAAAGACCTGGGATTTTCGGCGGCATCGCAGAACAGCATGGACGCGGTAGCGGATCGCGATTTTGTGCTCGATTTTCTGTTCTTCGCCTCCACGCTTCTTATGCACCTGAGCCGATTCTCCGAAGATCTCATTTTCTACACCTCCGCAGAATTTTCTTTCGTGCAGATGGACGACAGCGTGGCCTCGGGCAGCAGTCTGATGCCGCAGAAAAAAAATCCCGACGCACTGGAGCTGGTGCGCGGGAAAACGGGCCGCGTCTACGGACATCTGCTATCCCTTCTGACGGTCCTGAAGGGATTACCCATGACCTACAACAAGGATCTCCAGGAGGACAAGGAGGCAGTATTCGATGCGGTCCATACGGTCGAGGGCTGCATCGGGATGCTGCAAAGAGTCCTTGCAAGGATCCGCATCCATCCCGATGCGATGCGGAGCGCAGCCATGAAGGGGTATCTGAATGCCACGGAACTGGCGGATTATCTTGTCGGCAGAAACATGCCGTTCCGGGAAGCGCACAGCCTCGTGGGAAAGATCGTTATGCGCGCTTCGGAGCTTGGAGTTGCGCTCGAAGATCTGCCGCTTAGGGAATTCCAGAGCTTCTCTCCCCTGTTCCGGGAAGATCTGTTTGAGTGTCTGCGCCTGGAAACCGCGATATCCCGCCGCCGCGAACGCGGCGGAACGGCGCAGTCTGCCGTGCGGCGCTCCATACGCCTGTTCCGCAAAAGAATCCGGGCCAGCTAAGGCGGTTTGCAGAAAGGGGGCGGCCCGTATCCGCCCCCTAGAATCCGCTTAGTCTTCCAAGTATGTATAGCTGTCCAGAGCGGACTGGTAGGATTCGTACAGCGACTCCCGCTCTTTGGAAGTAATTTTAGATTGCGATTCCGCACTCTGAACCATGCTGCGCAGGCTATCCACGAGATCCTGTGGCGCATAGCCGGCGGACGCAAGCACCTGGCCCAGGGATTCTCCCCTAATCACCTTATCGATGTGCGGACGTCCGGTATCATCCACCAAGAAGTGAGCCTCATTGACGGACCCAAGCAGATTGTGGTTCATTCCCAGCGACTCCTGATACGCTCCGATCAGGAAAATTGCCAGATAATACGGATCTGAGTTTACGCCATGCAGCTCCAGCGCCTGCTTCACGTCGCGCAAATCGACAAACTTGTCAATTTGCCCATCCGAATCGCAGGTGATGTCACAGAGCGTGGCGCGCTCGGTCGGCTCCTCTGTGAGTCGAGTTATCGGGATAATGGGAAACAGCTGATCCAGCGCCCAGCTATC
>JAKPRU010000721.1 GCA_029557025.1 Candidatus Omnitrophota bacterium
GGGGACAACAATCTATCGTGTCCATCGATGAGTGGGGCGGGGGTCGAACCCGCGGCCCTGGGATTAAAAGTCCCATGCTCTGCCAGCTGAGCTACCCACCCTCGATCGGTCAATTTCCCTGAACAGGAAACACCCCAGCAATAGATCCGTTTTCGGGACTTTCCCGGACTTGCTCGACCAAGTAACCTCCGACAGGCAAACAGTTTGTTATTATATCTTCCCATCTGACATATACAAGACAAGGTCGGTCACAGCACCCCCTCACCTCAACCCTTTCTCGAAGGGAAAGGGAGACGGTCGGCTTTCGTCAAAAGAGCGTATAGACACGGCTTACAGGGATTCTCCGCCTTTGGGGGAGCCGCGTGTGGAGCGCAGAAGATCTATCGCGTTTTGGATGGACCGGGACAACTCCCACACCGAGCGCACGCCCAATGTTTTGCGCACCAGGTATCGCGGTCGCAGGTGAAACTCGCGGATCGCCCGGTTGCGCAACTCCCACACCCGCTGAGAGGAAAGCGATCCGATCTCCATGGATGGAAACGCGGTGGAGTTATCCAGCGTATCCACCTGGGCATCTGTCCAGCCTTTCTCAATCGCCTGTGCGCGCAAGGGAGTTCCTACTTTGGGTGTAGCGATGTTGAACGAGGCAAAATCCGGCTCCAGTTCCTTGGCAAATTCAATGGTCCGCTGTGCGGTTTCTTCTGTCTCGCCCGGCAGGCCGATAATGAAGTGCGCCAATGTCCGTATCCCCAACCGTCGGCAGAGAGCGAAAATCTGCTTCACTCGTTGGGGACTGATCTGCTTGTCGATCGTCCGGAGGATGGATTCATCCGCCGATTCCACACCGAGCTGAATGGTATGGCATCCAGTCCGCGCCATCCGCTCCAGCAATTCCTCGTTGACCACATCCACCCGCGACAGCGCGACCCAGGAGAATCCGAGATTCTCTTTCGCCAATAGATGTAGAAACTCCTGCGTGTGTTTTCGATTCACCCCAAAGGTGACATCTTTCACCCACAGTTCCCTGTATCCCAGGTCGCGGGCGTAGCGAAGTTCACGCATCACGTTGTGCGGATCGCGTGTTTTGTAAGGCAGTGTCCCGCTTACACAGAAACTGCAATGGAACGGGCAGCCGAAATCGGTCAGCGTGGACCAGAAACGACGGTATTTTCCGTGCGGAATGCGATATCGGTTCATCGGGAACAGATCGACACGGGGAAGCGGCAATGTGAAAGTGGTTTCTCGTGGCCGTGGACCCTGATGGATTCCATTGCCGGTACGATACTGCAAATGAGGTAATTGAAGATCATAGTGCGGGCCGTGTCGGTTCGGGTCCCAAAGGTCCAGGTAGGTCGCAACAGTATCCACGGTGAAATCCTGCAAGACTGCTGTGAGCCAGGGTGTCCGCTCCAGGTATTCTGCCCCTTTGGAGAGCATCAGGTCCCCCGTGGCAACAACGGGCATAGACGGAGGAACATTCAAACTGTCCATGAAAGCGAAATCGTTCCGCCAGCAGGCCGCGCCGGTGAGGAGGAAAATGGCTTCCGGTTTGATTTTTTCAATACGCCGCCGCGCCGCATCGAACGACAACCCCAATACATTGGCATCCAATGCAAAGACCTCGTGCCGGTTCGAGAGGAATCCGCTTTGAACCAGCAGGTCATAGGGATGCCAGAAGTAGTTTGCCTTCGCCGAATGGCTGCAATAGTAATCCCGCAGGTACGGCTGATCGGCAGGCGGATTTAATAGTAAGACGCGCATGGTTCGTATTCCGCTGACAGCCAGGCAGAGACGCCTGGCCTACTACCAGGCAGGGACGCCTGGCCGACTACCAGGCAGAGACGCCTGGCCTACTACCAGGCAGAGACGCCTGGCCTACTACCAGGCAGGGACGCCTGGCCTACTACCAGGCAGAGACGCCTGGCCTACTACCAGGCAGAGACGCCTGGCCTACTACCAGGCAGAG
>JAKPRU010001028.1 GCA_029557025.1 Candidatus Omnitrophota bacterium
GGACGAAGAGGCGGCCAAGATGGTGGCGGCCGGCGAGGCGGAGACAGAGGGGGAGAGCAAGGCGGCCGACAGGGCGAACAAGGGCGAGAAGGTGGCGGCCAGAGACCCGGAGAGGTTCCGGAACAACTCGGATTGAACGTAAGAGCCGGGCAAATCGGCACAATGGACGCGAGACGACAACGGGAAAGTGGGGAGGGTGGCGAGCAGGGGCCGATTCTCACAGTCGAGAAGTTCCGCCAAGTCGTGGATAAAGTGACCGTAACTGCCGATCAGAAAATCCAGGGACGTGTGAATCTCAACACCGCATCGGAGACAGTCTTGAAAGCCGTGCTTCCGGACAAGACAGAATTGGCCGAAAGCATCCTGTCGTATCGGAACAGCGATAAGGCGCCATTTGATGATCTTGGGGAACTTCTGGATGTCCAGGGAGTCGACCAAGCCACATTCCGGCAAATCTGCGACCTGTTCTGTGTCCGGTCGGGGTCCTTTTCCGGTGAGTTCATCGGTTACCTGCCGGATACGCAGGCATACAAGGAATTGAGAGTCGTGCTGGATCGGACAGGAACCAGCCCGCGTATCGCGTATTGGAAGGTGGTTCGGTAATGTCGAGAATAAGACGAATAGGACGGAGGGGACCCATGAGAATTGTCCGGGAAAGAGAAAGAGAGAAAGCATAAGAAATGGTAACGAATCGGGAGCATCTCTTGGCCTTACAGATTCTGCCGAGCGCGGCGCTGTGGGTGGAATTGGAGTTACACGGTTCAAAGATTTCACTGCGGAACTGCGGCAAAGAGGCTTTGTCCCAAGGTGAATCATCGGAGAATGGTGCGTGGAAGGAATCGTTGCGGGAAGCGATTTCGAATATTTGGGGCCAGGTAGCCCATTCCTGGATGGAGCAGCCGGAGATCCTGCTTTTGGTTCCGGACAGCCGGGTGACCTCTCGGTATTTGGAGATTCCATCGACCGATCCCGAACGGGTAAAAAATGTCATTGCGTTTGAGGTTGGCGAAGAGATTCAACTGCCGCCCGAAGAGATTGTGTGGGATCATGTTCGATTTCGGGGCAAGACGGAGGTCACCCGCGTTTTGTGGCTGGCGGCCAGGAGTACCTCCATTCATGAGATTCTGGAGGCATTACCATCGGGATTTCCCGTTCCGAATATCGTCACACCGGCACTGGTCGGTTCGGCTGTTCTTGCGGATTCCACAATCAAAGAGAATCCCGGGGAAGCGGCAATCGTGCTCGATTTGCAGGAGCCGGGTGCGACACTGCTGGTGCAGGATGCCGACGGTCTCTACTACGCCAGGTCGGTGGCCGCGCCAAGCTCGGAGAAAGGAGAGGAGGGTTCCCCGGAGACAGACGGATTTGCGCAGGACCTGTCCCGCGAGTTGGCACGGACGTTTTTCTATGCCCGCCAGCGGTTCAAGAACATCACCATGAAACAGGTCCTGGTTGCGGGGAAAGACCACCTATTAATGGCCCGGAAGTTGACACCGCCACCGGGTTTGCGATTGAACGCGCTGAATATGGAAGGCGCACTTGGGGCGCTCGGATTCAGTGCAAAAGACATTGCGCGGATTCCGGCGGAAAGCACATCGGTGGCGGCCGCTGCTGCTCTCCATCTGACTCGAAGGGGAGAGATTCCCAACCTGGCTCCAGCGGCTGGGACAGGAACTTTCGCAGGAGGACTTGCCGGTTTGGCCGGAGTGGTAAGCGGACGATTTCTGATGATGACGGCTCTTTTAATCGCCCTCTGCGGGAACGGCTGTCGGTTCGACTCTCTGGAAGGAGCACGCCATTGAGGCTCGACAGGAAAAGACGGGCGAGCTGCTCAATAAGGTTAGAAAACTCGAACAGGAACAAAAGATACTTCGCGCCGTGCAGAAAGAGCGTGTGCCGTTTGCAAAGATGTTTGTGGAACTGGCCGACAAGATTCCACAGAACGTGACGATGACCGATCTCAATTTCGATCTTCGAACGAAATTCACTATGAAGGGCAGGGCCGGCTCCAACCGGGATGTCGAGAATATTGTGAATATACTCAAAGAGATGAAGTATTTCAAAGAGGTTCTTGTTGAAAAAACCGCCGTCGAGAAAGATGGATTTGTTTTTTATATCGAGGGAACGATGAGGCAGGGTGGGTAAGGTTGGCCTCACCCCCCTAACCCCCCTCTCCAAGAATGGAGAGGGGGGGGAAGACCCCACCCCGGCCCCCTCTCCAAGGATGGAGAAGAGGGAGGGGGGAGCCTCACCCCCGGCCCCCTCTCCAAGAATGGAGAGGGGGGAAGACCCCACCCCGGCCCTCCCCGTAAACGGGGAGGGAGAAGAGACCTCACTCCCTGAGCGCCTCTGCGAGGAAGGAGAAGGGGGGAGGGGAATAATTACACGAAGGGATGTTCAGATGGCTTTATCATCGAGAGAAAGAACACTGGCAACTGTGACGGCGCTGGTAGTGGTTGTGGTGGCGCTGATTACGGGGGTTCGGGGACTACTGTCCTGGGCGGAAGGCTCCGGCGCTCACGATCTGGCATTTGGAACAGAGGGTCTGGGAGAGTTACTCGCGACGCTGGATAGGATCGACACCCTGGAAAAGACCAACCAGGAAATCAAGAAGAGCCTGGGAAATGAGAGAATGAATTGCATTGACGTGGGGAAGACGGCGGAGTTGCTGAGGATCATCAGCGAGGCAGGCGGGCGTTGCGGCATGAGAGTTACGAATTTCAATCCGACCCCCCGGCAGAAGTCCAAACCGCTTCCGTCGCTGGAAGTGCAGATTGCTTTTGAATGCCAATATGAACAGCTGGTGCGGTTTGTGGATCAGCTGGATCGGATCGAGATTCCGGTTTTCATCCAGGCTCTGCGTGTGAACTGCAAACAGCCGGGTCAACCCCAGTTAGCAGGAACCATGACGATCGTAACGTATGTGTATTCGTAAGGAAAAGCGAATGGAATCCATTGTGCGGTTTTTCAAATCGTTTTGGCAGCCGGTGATCCTGGCGGCGCTTTCGCTGATCCTGATGGTTCAGCTGATCGGGTGGGGATACGCGGCGCTGCAGATGCGGGGGATTGATCGACTGATCGCCGCCGCACAGGAAGAG
>JAKPRU010001045.1 GCA_029557025.1 Candidatus Omnitrophota bacterium
GGTCTTTGTCGACACGTACCTCCTGGCCATACACTTGATTGTTGTTGACAGGGTCAAACAGGCGGAATTGCCCCACAAGCGCGGTCCCCTCCTGGTAAATATAGCCGTAGGCAAGATTCTGAACCCGTGCCTGGCTCCACATCGGGAGGTTGATGTTACCGACATTGGGATCCAGCGCCGTGAAGCCCGACGGGTATTGCGCCCGCGGCAAAATCACGAACAACCCGGAGAATTCGAGGTCATCAGAAACGACCTGGGCCATTTCGGAGGCGATGGCCTGCCACTGCGGGTCAGAAACCGCAAAGGGCGGCACCGCCACGCTGATACGACTATCGCCGCCGAATCCCGATGTAATACGAATCGCGTCCTGGCTGTACGCCGCCAAGCAGGAGCACGCAAATACCACCAACATCACTATGGATCTTCTGAACGTAACCACTTGTCTTTCCTTTGTTTATGGATATGTTCCAACAATCCTCATGCGAATCTTAAGCCACCTTCGTACAAAAGAATACCATTATGCCCCGTCTTTTTTCACATTAGTTTCACTGAGAACTGTCCTCGGGCCCGAATCCCGCTGTACAACCGGTAATTCAGGGTGCTGGCACGGCCCTGGGGAAGACACTTTCCACCAAGGCACTCTCCGATTGTTCCACACCGAAACGATACACGCAATAACCAGTAAAAAAAGCAAGTCCGCGGAACTCTCCGGGGATCGACATGCGGTAGGTAAGGTAGCCCGGCATGGACGGAGCGGATATCCAGGCGATTTCGAGCAGGCCGGTGGTCCCCGCGGCGGGAACGATATCCGGCTGGGCCCCGCCGTCGTCCACGATTCCCTCAAAGACCCATCCTTCCGGCAACTGCTCCAGATACCCGAATGCCAGGGGCGATTGGATTCCCAGCCGGTCGTAGTAGACGGTAATGTCCAAGGTTCCGCCGGCAGTATATTCCGGCACATTGGCGCTACGGTCCGCCTGGAATATTGTCTGGAAACGTCTGAGTTCCGTCTGGCTTTCATTTGAAAACAAGATGTCTCCGGCGACGCCATACCGGGCATGACCGGCGATCAGATAGACGGCTTCGCTCACGGGAGGACTGGCCAAGTA
>JAKPRU010001065.1 GCA_029557025.1 Candidatus Omnitrophota bacterium
CGTGATGATGATGATGATGAGAAGGCATAACATGCTCGTGGTGATGATGGACATGGGGCTGGTAGGGAATCCCTGCCGAGGCATACACCCGCGTGCGTACCCATTCGTGGTATCGGGAAAGGAACATATAAAAGCCGATCCCCAGCACCAGCAGACCCGATACAACCTCCAGAATCACGATGAGATCTCCCTGGTCTACCAGAGAGGACTGCAAGTAGAGTGCGATGATTCCAACGATAAACACGCTACCCATGTGGGTGATTGTGACAATCAATCCCAGGTAGAAAGCGTGCCAGATCGTCCCGCGTGATCCGACCAGGTAGGCCGCAACGATGGTCTTGCCATGCCCCGGAGAGAGCGCGTGTCCTGCACCGTAAAAGGCAGCGAGCAGAAGGGCGAACAGGACAAACATCGGACTCAGGTTTTTCTCGCGGATGAGCTCCCCCATCTGCCGTTCGCTTTTTTGGGCCAAGGTTTCCTCAGGACGTTCGGAGGTACGGCCCGGTGCAACCGAGCCGGGCGGTTCCGGAAACGATTGCACCTTGCGGGGTTTCAGAACCGGCGCGGTCTGTTCCGGCAGTTTCTGGCTCTGATTGGAGCGGAAAATCGGAATCACACCCGCTTCGTTTTCCTGGAGCAACTCCACGGGGATAATCGTCGCCGAAACCAGCGTGTCCACGTATGGAAATCCCATTCCCGATTCTGTCCGTACCTGTGCGGTTCCCGGCACAACGCTGCATTCGACATCCGCCGGGGGCAGCAGCCAGGTATCCGCCGTTTCCGGAATCACCTCGAATGTCCCGGTGAACGCGCTTCGAATGGAGTCGAGCGGAATGGTTGCACCATCCAGAAACCTCAGACGCAATTGGCCGAAGTTTTTGTTGTTCTCCGGGAAACTCCTGTCTCGAAAGATTACCCGAACGGCATTGCCGGCGGACGGAAAATCCGCCGAAAATTGAACAAGAATCTGGCAGCAGGTGACTTGCGCCAACCCCGGATAAAAACGAATATCCCGATGGTCCACCCGCAACGGGATTTCCTGCCCGTCAACAGTCAACAAAACGGCGGACCGAATGGTCTCGATTCTCTTCTCCAGATAAGCGGCTATCTCCTCCCGACTCAGCTGCGAATCATTATTTGTGTCGATCTGCCCCAATTCGGCAAAACACGGCATCTCCGCAATGTCGATCAGCGTATGAATGCGGATCGAACCCGGACGAAACTCCAGGGTATTGAAATGATTGATGGAAAATTGGCTCAGCGGGTGCGCCGAAACCGCAAGCACAGCCCATCCGGCCCAGAATCCCATCCAGAAAATACGGAATACGGTAGACATTGTCTGACTTCCCTGTCGCTGGTCCTGTATAACTTAGAATATCTTTACAATGATTTCTATCCGCCCTGTTCTCCGGCAAGAAACCGGAAACCTATACCGGCCCTTTCCCTCCTCTCTCTCCGGCACGTCGTTGGGATGAAGGTTTTCCACTCTCACCAGCGCCTCGCCGGTTGTTTTTCCCCACCAGCCGATCGTCTCACCTTCCCGGACTTCTGTCCAGGACCGGACATTTGCGCCATGGCATTGCGAATCATTGCAGCGGTATAATATGAAAGAAATAGCAAGTCTAATGTGAATTTAAAGGGCGTTGCAGAGATGAAGCAAGACTGCGCATTGGACCAACCTGCTAAATCATACCTGGGAATCTGCATCGGTTCGTCCACTGTCTCCTGTGTGCGGATCGGAAGCGACAACGGGCAGATCGATGTCCTTTCGAGCCGCTGCAAGCCTCACCACGGGGACCCGAAAGGCTGCCTGACATCCCTGCTGTCCGGCGATTCCAATCAGACCGTTGCAGGATTCGCTGTGGTTCGACGGACCTCTGTTTCAAACGGGAGCATCCCGATTCTTACCGAACCGGAGGCCCTCGAATACGCTTATGAATATGTCGCCGCAACCGGCTTTGAATGCGATGCAATTGTTTCGGCAGGCGGAGAGGTTTTCTTTGTGTACCGCCTGGACCGGACCGGGCATATCGCACGGGTGTTTTCCGGAAACAAGTGCGCATCCGGCACCGGGGAGTTCTTCCTGCAGCAGATACGACGAATGAACCTTTCGGTGGACGAAGCAACCGATCTCGCCGTCTCGGAACCGTCTCCCTATAAGGTTTCCGGTCGTTGTTCCGTGTTCTGCAAAAGTGACTGCACCCATGCGTTGAACAAGGGCACATCCAAACAGCGGGTCGTGGCAGGTTTGTGCGAAATGATGGCCGGAAAGATCGTGGACCTTCTCAAACAAAGCGGGTGCCGGCGCCCCATGCTGGTAGGCGGTGTGGCGCGGAATCGCGCTGTCGTTGAAATGCTGCGCAGGGAATTTCCACAGGTGATTGTGCCCGACGAGGCTCCGTGGTTCGAGGCTCTCGGCGCGGCGTTGTATGCTTCCCGAAACGGTTGCACACCGGACATTCATCCCGATCATGTCTTTCCATATCAGGTATCCTCGTTCGAACTGCTTCCGCCATTGTCGCAACACACTTCCCTTGTGACATTCTTGCAGTCGCAGCGCGGGGAACTTCGTGCCGATGACGAATGTATCCTGGGACTGGATGTCGGTTCGACTACCACTAAAGCCGTGCTGCTCCGCATAAAGGACAATGCCATTGTCGCTGCCGTATACCTGCGCACCGATGGCGATCCCGTCGAGGCATCCCGCAAGTGCTATGCGGATCTGGCCCGTCAGGTCGGCTCCGTGCCGCATTCCATCGTCGGCTTGGGGACAACCGGGTCGGGACGTTACATCGCGGGTCTTCACGCCCTGACTCCCTCGGTCATCAACGAAATCACCGCACACGCCACTGCGGCGCGGTTCATCGACATGGATGTCGAAACGGTCTTTGAAATCGGCGGCCAGGATGCCAAGTACACTTACCTGGTTAATGGAGTTGCCACGGACTATGCCATGAACGAAGCCTGTTCCGCGGGAACCGGCTCGTTCCTGGAGGAAGCCGCAGGCGAGCATCTCAAGATCGCGGTCGATGAAATCGCACCGCTGGCTCTTCGAGCAACACAGCCTCTCAATTTCAGCGATGAATGCGCTGCTTTTATCGCAAGTGACATCAATACGGCCATCCACGAGGGATTCGCGAGGGAGGACATCATTGCAGGCATTGTCTATTCGATCTGTATGAACTATCTCAATCGTGTCAAACAAAATCGCCCGGCGGGCAGAAAAATCCTCATGCAGGGCGGTGTCTGCTATAACCGCTCTGTTCCTCTCGCCATGGCCGGACTCACCGGACAACACATTATCGTCCCGCCCGAACCCGGCCTCATGGGCGCGTTCGGCGTCGCCCTCGAAGTAAAGAAGCGCCTGGAACTGGGGCTTCTCGAGAGAGACTCCTTCTCCTTGAACACACTAGCCGCCCGCGAACTGAAACAGAAAGCCCCCTTTATCTGCCGGGGCGGTAAAGATCAATGCGACCGAAAATGCGAAATCGCCCGCATCGAAATAGAAGGCAAAACGTATCCCTTCGGTGGATCCTGTAGAAAGTATGAAAACGTGCGGTTAAGCCGGCGGCACGATTCCATCCGGTACGATCATGTAGCCGGTCGCACAAATACTCTATTCCATATCCGGCCCGCCGCCGGTTTCGCCTCGAATCGTTCCCCCTTGCAGATCGGAATCAACAATTCCTTCCTCATGCACACGTATTTCCCGCTGTTCTCTACCTTCTTTACTTCACTCGGCATGGAGGTCATTCTGCCCGATTCGGTCGATCCGGAAAGCGCGGCCAGACGCGGCGCCGCATTCTGCTACCCCATGGAAGCCGCCCACGGCACATTCGGCAACCTGATCGACCGAAACCCGAATTTCTATTTCCTTCCGATGATAAAGCTGTTACCCTATCGTAATAATGGAACACGCGCCAATACCTGTGTGTTTGTTCAGTCGGAATCTTCCGTCCTGCCGGGCACGTTTGCGGACCGTCTCCCCAGGGATCGCATTCTCCGTCCGACACTGGATCTGTCCCATGGCCTGTCGGCGGCGGAAGATCCTCTACTTGCTGTAGCAAAGAAACTTGGGGTAGACAAAAGAACGGCCCGACGCGCTTTCCAAGCGGCTCTTGCCGCCCAGGAATCCTACTCGAATGCTCTCGTCGAATCCGGCGCCGCCGCTCTTGCGGAGGTGGAATCAGATCCCTCCCAGTTCGCCGTTGTTCTTTTCGGCAGACCGTACAACGCCTTTACCCCCCTCCTGAATATGGGAATCCCTCACCGACTCGCCTCGCAGGGGATTCATGTCATCCCCTTCGATTCCCTGCCCTGCCGGGATGAACCTCCCGTCCCCGAGATCTATTGGGGTATCGCTCATGACATTCTTCAGGCGGCGAATTTTGTCCGTCGACACCCCCAACTGTTCGGCGTATTCATTACCAACTTCAGTTGTGGACCGGACGCTTTCATTCTCGGCTATTTCCGTGACATCATGGGCGACAAACCCTCCCTGACCCTGGAACTGGACAGCCATACGGCGGATGTCGGTATTGATACACGAATCGAGGCGTTCCAGGACATTGTGAACGGCTACCGCCGCATTCACGGTCGTCCCGTACATGTACCCGAAACCGATTCGTATCGACCCGCCTCGATTATCCTGGACGGCAAAACCCCGAAAATCCGCGCATCGAACGGAGAGACTCTTTCCATTACGCACCCACGGGTTCGCGTCGTCGTTCCCGAAATGGGAGAGTTCAATTCCGCGGGCCTGGCCGCCTCGCTCCGCGGATTCGGCATTCGCGCTACCCTGGCCCGTATCGGAATCCGGGAACACAGAAAAGGAAGAGAGTGCGGAACCTGTAAGGAATGTCTCCCCTATCAACTCACAACCGGCTCCCTTCTCTCCGAACTGGAAACACGTCAGCCGGATGAGGTGCTTCTTTTCTTCATGCCGAAATCCCACGGTCCATGCCGACAAGGCCAATACACGGTGGCCCTGGATCATTACATACAAAAACGCCGTCTCCGGGATGTCGCCATCCTGTCCCTGGATGACAACCAGGGATTTGAAGAACTCGGTACCGAGTTTGTTCGCCTTGTCTGGCGGGTGCTGCTGACCACCGATCTGTTTGAGGATATTCGAAATCTGTTTCTTGCCATCGCCGTCGACCGCCAATCCGCCGTCGGTATTCTTCACGATGAATTCCACCGGATTCAAGAATGTATTGCATCCGGGGCTTGCGCGGGGCTGGATGCAGCCCTGGAGCAAACCGCTAAAAGGCTCCGATCCGTTCCGCTGACCATGTCCCCGGAGGAAGCGCCGAAAATCCGTCTCCTGGGAGAGGTCTTTGCCCGGGGCAACTCGTTCTCGCGACGGGGACTCATCCAAAAATTAGCCGATCGCGGTTTTGTAGTCACCGTCGCTCCCCTTGCGGAATATATTTATTTCTGCGATTACATAAGGTTGTTCGGATATTCTTCCAATCCATTGGGCAACGAACCGCGACTGTATCCTCTGCTCCGCATTCTCTTCAAGCAATGGATTGAATCGAAAATCCGCAGAACCCTGTCCCGTTCGAATCTTCTCCCCCCCGCCCATCCGAGTGTCCGACACCTGATGAAGGACGCCTCTCATTTCCTGAATCCTCACATTGTTTACGAAACGATGCTGAGCGTAGGTCTCGGAATACACGAGATTCTGGACGAGGTATGCGGTGTCATTTCCATCGGGCCGTTCGGCTGCCTTCCGTCACGAGTAACGGAAGCCGTGTTTGAGTTTTGTATGAATGTCGAATCCAAGAAGATTCTTTCGCACGGAAATCATACCCTGTTCGCCGAAAGCGGAATGACCCACCTGCCCGCGCTGGCCATCGAGACGGATGGAAGAAGCATGTCGCATATTACCGAAGCGAAATTAAATACATTCTGCCTGCAAGCCATGCGGGTACACGAACGAATGAAAGCATGTGACACGCACCGAACTTATTTGAAATAGCCTTCGTATACGGAATCGATCTGAAAAGCATCCACCCCGACAGCCTTCATTCGCCGGATATCCTGCGCGGCCTCCTCAAGATGAGAGGCCGCATGATAACGGAACGTATTGATCGCAGGAATGACCAGGGCGCCCTTCTCCCGGAGCGCCCGGATGGATTCATCCGTGATGTCCTTCGGTACGCCGAACCAGAAACGATTCCTGAAGGAATTCTTTCCGGTTTCGGCAAGATTTGACCATTCTTTATCAAGTAACCGAAACATCATCGCATCTCCCCACATCGACTCCGCCCGAGGGATGCGGGATATACAGATCGCACATCGGCTAAGATCGTGTTTCTTGATAATCCCGACAATCTGACGGAAAAACTCTTCACTTCCACCTTTATCTTTGATGTCCATCATAATCCCAAGGTTCAGTTCACTACAAAGAGACGCGGCCTGTTCAAAGGTCGGAATTCGCTCATTACTCGCCATGTTTTTGCCGGTCTTGTACATTCGAATTGAAACCGCCTCGGTAGATGTCAGAGCCGAGATCGTCTTATCGATGCCGCAACTGTTCTTAAGATTCGACTCGTGAAACACCACAGGCATATGGTCTTTCGCTTCGCGGATGTCCAGTTCCACCATGCAATATCCATGCTCCCGAGCAAGGCGAACAGCGCCCAGCGAGCATTCCGGAGTATCCTCGGTAATGACTCCTCCCCGGTGGGCGATCAGAAACGGCCGATGCGCTTCCAGCCAGGCAGGATCGTAAAGGTCGATTCGGGACGAGAACGGTTCTTTTTTCATAGTCAGAGATTCCGGATCGGCGTGAATCGGATTCAAAATCAGCCACATCAATAAAACTACCATGATTCGGCTTGTATGAGTCATCGATAATCACACATCGCACAATTCCACGGCGGTGCGGAGGGAATCCATTTTGTTCTTCGGGACAAATTCATGCGCCACATAGCCGTTGAATTGTCCTTCCTCCGTCAGCGCGGCGATGGCCTCCATGATCGCTTTGTAGTTGAGTTCCTGGGTGTCGTCCAGGTCCATCCGTCCGGGATTCCCACCGGTGTGGAAATGTCCGATAAAGTCGATATTTTCGCGAATCGTCCGGATCACGTCGCCTTCCATAATCTGCATGTGGTAAATATCGTAAAGAAGCTTGAATCGTGGAGATCCCACACGTTTGCATAGTTCCACGCCCCAAGCGGTGTGGTCGCACTGGTAATCTTTGTGATCGATTTTGCTGTTGAGAAGTTCCATGCAAATCGTCACATCGTGATCTTCGGCAATCCCGGCGGCCTGCTTGAGAACAGGAACGCTGTTCGCGAGTCCTTCCTCATCGCTCTTGCCGCGACGGTTTCCCGAAAATGTAATGACGTTCGGAAGACCGTTATCGGCGGCCGCTTTGATATTCGCTTGAAATTGTTCGAGTAGTCGGGCGTGGTTAGCCGGATCGTTTGTGCCGTCCGAAATGTTGCCGGCTCCGGGAACCATGGTAGAGATCAGCCCGTATTCCTTGACAATCGGCCAGTACTTCCGTTCCACCAGATCGATTCCGACCAGCCCCATTTCCGCGCACGCCTTCGCGAAAGGCTCCCAGTCCAACACGCTGTCATAACACCAGCGGGACACGGATTGGCGAATTCGCCCTTTGCGCGTCACTTCCGGACCAGCGAGCGCCCGGCAGGGATTGCCTGCGGAAAATGCGGCCATGCTGCCTGCGGTAGCCAGAAAACTACGTCGGGGAAAAGACGGATCATCCATTCATCTGTTCCTTTCATCCTGTCGCGTTATTGTGACTTTTCGATCGCGCGGCGATCTCGCAAGAGAATTGTTCCACGGCCGCATTCGATACTTGTATCTCATTCTCCGCTTTTCGCCAAGCCTTTTCCATACCATCCCGGGGTTCGGGCAAGGGGTGTCATGCAGGCAGCTCGTCCTGACAGCCCCAAAAACCGGTTTACCACAGGTTCCTGTTTCTCAAATCATGAAAACCAGCGTCACGATAAAGAACAAGGGGATCAGAATCCCGGCCGACCAGGCCATGTACCCAAAGAATGAAGGCATCTGTACTTTCCATTCCTCCGCGATGGCTTTCACCATGAAATTCGGCCCGTTCCCGATATAGGAGTTCGCTCCCATGAACACGGCCCCGCAAGAAATCGCAGCCAACAGGTCTTCGGGAACGTGAGCGATCAGCGTAGTCCCCGGCTCGGCAACCGCATGAAGAGACTGCGCCAGCACAAAGAATGTCACGTATGTCGGCGCATTATCCAGCAACGAGGACAATGATCCGGTCACCCAGAAAAATTGCCAGGGCTTTGTAATTCCCATGTTCGGGCCATGGATCTGGAGAAGCTGAAGAGACGGAACCATGGTCACAAAGATGCCGAAAAACAGAACCGCAACCTCGATGATCGGATGAAATGTGAATGCGTTCTGCTCACGGATTCTGGCAGGCGTCGTCTTCAAGGCAATGAGTGTGATGATAATGTAAGCGATTTCTCGATATGGAGATTCGCTGACAAAAGCGGTCGTCGCCACAATGCACGCCAGCCATAGGAAATTCAACGTTCCCTCAATGCCCAGCGCGTTGCTCTTGTCGCCGGACCCTGCAACGGGGCGGTTCGCTTTTTCCTCCTTGTAAAAGTGTGAATCAATCACAAAATAGGTGGCAAGAACGAGACCGACCATAAAGGCCCATTCCGTTATCAGGCGGAATGTCCACAAAAACGGGACCCCACGCAGAAATCCCAGAAAGAGCGGTGGATCACCCAGGGGGGTCAGCAGCCCTCCGATATTTGACACCAGAAAGATAAAAAAGATCACAGGAACATACGGTCGTTTCCGCCAGAGAATGCTTTTAAGAAACGGACGAATCAGAATCATCGAGGCTCCCGTTGTCCCAATGAAACTCGCCAAGATCGAACCGATTGCCAGAATCCCGCAGTTTGCCGCCGGCGTTCCAGCCAACTTCCCACGCAAATGAATACCGCCGGAAATCACAAACAGGGCACCCAACATACAGATAAACGAAATATATTCATGCAAAGAATACAGTATGGCAACAAATCCTCGATGGATCTCCAGTCCGCTCTCTGCGTGACCGGGCGGATCCGAATGCGCTCCGGATTGCCCTGAGGGTGGCACACCCCCCGTGGATTGATTCTGCCCTTCCGGGGACGGGGTCGGCGCCGATTCGGGGGCAGCAGTAGGAGATTCGGCCTCCGCCCCCGGTACAGAAATCTCTTGCCTGGCAGCCGCCTGCTCCGGTATCACGAGTATTCGTTCATCCAAACCTGTCGCATAAATAATCGCGACCGGTATGGACAAAATTAAAGAGATCTTCAGCTTATTCAGGTTGCTTTCCCACCAGTGGGGAAACCACAATGGAATGAGTGCAATACACAACAGCATGGCCACGAAGGGAAATACCATCAATAGGTCCATCACGACACCTCGTCAAATAGAGGGATAGGGGTGCAGAGACGCCGCGAACACACGGACGTATAGCCTAAACCGGCACCCTGCAAAAGAAAAGCCTTGCTTTTGCAGTCCGTCCCCAGCCAAGATCTCTGCATAGAAACGCCAAATGTCGCCGGGCCCGCCTGGCCGCCGCTTCACCGCCCCTTGCGATCTTTAGCCCTGCGGCAGGAAGATATCCAGGAACGGGTGTCGCCGTAACATTCTTCCAGAATTTAAGTATATGTACGGATAAAATCATGAATCACCTCTTTTACCGCAGTTCTTACCGTCTGCTCGTCCTTTTCGTCTATTTGCTTATCCTCTCTTTCGGTCTCGTCTCTCCCGCATTTTCAGATACTCCCGCTGGTGAACAGGCTTCCGATATCGGCTGGACTTTACACGAATGCCCTGCCCTGTGGAAATTCAGAGGGACGTCGGAGACGGCGAATCTTGAAATCCTCTCCTCGCCGTACCAGGTCCGATTCAATTCCAAGTCTTCCGGCGGCTTATGGACCCTGACCGTCGAACCGATCTGGATTGATTCCTTTCCCATCTGCCGATTCGCTTATTCGGCGTCAGGATCATGGAATGCCGATACTCCCGTGCTTTTTCTCCGCTCCGGCGCAACCGGTCCGGTCACCCCCGGTGCGAAAAACCCGGAGAATCCCCTTGCCGTTCGCGGAGAGGCCGCCCTGCTCTCGGGTAAGGATATTCTCACCGACGGTGAACAGCATGAGATATCGATAGACCTGTCCGTCGTTCTCGATACACATCAAGTCGATCAGATTTGTGTCCGCATCCCCTCCGGTACAGAATGCACGTTCGCTTTACAATATCTTCAATTCGAACATCCCGATATCGAACGCATTTCCTCAACCGTTATTCCACAAAAGATCGACAAATGTCTCATCGGAAATGAGTGGGAAGTTATTCCGATACCACATGGTACGCTATCGCGGGACATGTTTGACAGGATATTCCGTTGGCCGTTTCCAACAAGTCCGAATTCAATTTTCCGGGTCGGTGAATATATCTTCCCGGGATCCGATTGCCCTGAAACTATCCCGGCCACATCACTACAGAATCCGGGAACAATTGAGATTCCCCTGTCGGGGAAAACGAGTGAAATCGCCTTCCTGCTCGGATGCCGACTTTTCGGCACAGACAACCCATGGCAATTTGTTCCCCGCTCGGAAATCCGCGAGCCGGAACGCCTCCTGGTCCGTATTGACTATACGGATGGCTCCACATCCTCCGCGTTCCCACAAAACGCCGACTCACAGGAATACGTTGTCTACGAAGGTCTGCATACGTACCGGATTCCATCCGATGCGGAGAAGGAGCTGCGGGGTCTCCGGATTTCCGAGGAGATGTCTTATGGTCA
>JAKPRU010001073.1 GCA_029557025.1 Candidatus Omnitrophota bacterium
TTCTTCCGGGGTGTGGAAGGCGGGACTCCCTCCTGGCTCTCTCCCACAGTGGCTTGATCGACATGCTCCAGTTCATCCGGATTTACCGGTTCAAAGCCGCCGCTGTTTTCCCCACCCCCCTCGATCACGGCCGACAAATTCGAATCGCCGGATGTCCCGCTTTCGCCGGCCAAGTCATACACATGCAATATCTTCTGGAAGGCTTCATCGTCCCGGATAGGATCGAATTCCGGATCTTCCTTGGCCCAGTCAATACACTGCTGATCCAGTTTTGCCGCCCGGTCCAGGTATACAATGGCATCATCCCGCTGACCCAGCATGGCATAACAGCAGGCAAGATTGTACAGTGCTTCTGCATAAGAGGGGTCTTCGAGAACGGCTTCTTTAAACAGTTCGGCGGCCTTATCGGGCTTCTTCTTGTGAAACTGAATCAGCGCGCGATCGAAGAGTACTTTGGCTTGCAAAGATGGCACGGCAGCACCTCGTACATCCTCTCAATTCGCCTCGAATACCCGAATATATTATATCACATTGAATTGACAAAAGATAAGTGTTTATGTGCGATTCACAACCGATCCAAGTTGCCTTGCAACGGCTCCACCCCAGGGTTCCTTTCGGTATCTCGCGGGGTGTCAAGACCTTTGTTGAGAATCTCTTTGTCTCTCTCTCCGGTCATATCGGCGAGGCTGCGCCGGTGACGTATCTCGGCCAAACCGGCGAAGTTCTCCTAAACCAAGCAACAGCAATTCGTGTACCAGATTTTTACGTTGAGCGCCCGCAAGAGGCTATTCAGGAGATTGCGGCAATTTTACCCGATTTTCCGTCCCTATTGGCCGCGATAGACATGGCCATTCACAGCGCCTGGGCGGCCGGACAGGGACAGCCCTTGTACCGGCTCTGGGGAATTGAGGCAAAAAACGCCCCTGCAAGCTCATTTACCATCGGGCTGGATACCCCCGAACGAATGGTCGAGCGATTGGAATCCAGCGGTGATTTTCCTATCCTCAAGATCAAATTGGGCGGTCAAGACGATGTGGCCCGACTGAAAGCCATTCGTCAGGCAACAACCAAAACTCTTCGAATTGACGCCAATGAGGGATGGGATCGGCAAACCGCCAGATGGTGGATCGAATGCCTTCCGAATTGGAATGTGGATTTGGTTGAGCAGCCGCTGCCGCGCGGAGACAGGGAAGGATTGCTGGAACTGAATCGGATCAACCAAGGACGGATTCCGATCATTCTGGATGAGAGTGTCCGGACCAGCCACAATATCCCGGGGATTCTCGGTACGTGCGACGGCATCAATATCAAGTTGGCGAAGTGTGGGGGGCTATTGGAAGCGCGAAAGATGATTCATCTGGCCCGCGAGCACAACTTGAGGATTATGGTAGGATGTATGTTGGAGAGCTCGTTGGGGATAACGGCGGCGGCCCATCTTGCACCGTTCGCGGATTTTGTCGATCTGGACGGTGCGGTGCTTTTGGCAGACGATCCATTTGATGGTGTGTGGTTTGAGAAGGGACAGGTTCGATTCCCGGGTCGTCCGGGTTTGGGCGTGGTTTTCCGTGGAAACGTGCATGACATATTCGGGGTTTGAGCCGTTGCAGTAACAGTAAAACAAAGATT
>JAKPRU010001074.1 GCA_029557025.1 Candidatus Omnitrophota bacterium
ATCTTCCGGGGCCGTCCAGGCCTGAGACACTGAAAACCAGCACCACCAGCATCATAAATACATTCACCCCAATCATGGCAGAGGGATAATTGATCCGAGACAGGTTGATCTCCCCGAATCCACGTTGCTCAAACCTCCGGACCCGCCATCGAAGACGGTCCGTTGCCAGGTTATGGGCAATCAACCACTCGGATACGGATCGAAAAATGTGGACCGCAAGGCGATGTACCCGGCCGCCGGGGAATCCTTCCATAGAAACCTGTCTCCTTCATATCAACTGCTCTCGTGAGCCTGTGGACTTGCAGAATAAAAGCTCAATTTAGTGTTGTGTAACTGAATCGGTTTTGCAATGACTCTTGAATCGGTTTGGCAACGATCCTCGAATCACTTTTGCAATAATCCATGAGTCACTCTTGCAATGATCCACGAATCACTTTTGCAATGATCCACGAATCAGTTATGCAATGGCTTTTGCGCATCATATTTCCCGCCATCCCCTATCCGGATGGAGTGGCACCGGCATCTTGCCGCTGAGCGTGTCCTCTGATAGTCTCCTCTCATGGTCTCCTGTGAGGGTCTCCTCTGTGGCGGCCCTTCTCTGGGGTAATCTTCTCTGAAGGGTTTCTTCTGAGGGTGGCACCCGCATCTTGCCGGTGATTCTTCCAGAGTTGTAATAGGTAAAGGCAATTCAGTTACAGCACTCTTGTGTACCTCTCGCCAAATGTCTTGTGCGACCACCATTCCACAGCAACAGCGCAAGACAAAATCAGTCCCCACAGGCCGAACAAAAAAAAACACCAATTCCCCAGATTGCTTGCCTCATCTTTCCGTGTAATCCGTGTTCCCTCCGTGAAATCGGTGGTTCATTCACCGACGCGAGGAAAGCCGGTACAGAATCCGGTCTCCTGCCCGCCTGACCTCGGTCAAATGGGATGGCAACAGCATCGAGAAATCCACATCCTTCCGAAGTTTCGGCCATGGCGTCGCGATGTGCGTAACACCCGCTTTACGCAACACCTCGGCGAGATGTTCCGCATCGTCCAGCCCGGTTTCTCCTTCCAGCCAGGGAATATACCCATACTTGTTCTTGGAGATATAACACCGCCGCAATGGATACCCCAGTCCGAGGACCAGCGCATTCTCCGGCAAGTTGTCATTTCCCCAGATAACCAGATCGAATCCCGGAAACCGTTCGCGAAGAAATTGTTCCCGCGCCGTTCTGCTGAGATGTGGAATAATCTGCTGGTCGAACACTTCAACTTGGTTGACACGGTGGCAAATCCAGAACAGCGACAGGACACCAGCGAGCAGGTATCCTCCTATGGTCAGCAACCTGCGATGTTTTTCGTCGGACAATGCTTTCAATAAGGTAAACCATGCCCATGTTGTCAAAACCGCGCATAGTGCCAGCGTTGGAAACACAAATCGACCGTCGTGGTTGTCCGTCGCCGTCAGAAAAACCACACAGGATAGAAACGTCGTGATCCCCAGGAATCGGGGAAGAGAATCGCCCTTTCTGAAAAGAGCAAATAGGGAAACGGCCAATCCGGTGAAGAATACAACAATCCCGTCCCCTGCCAGCTTTGACAGCCTCATTCCCAGGTAGGTTCCAAACCCGGATAGAGTCAATGCCTCGTCAGGTGGGCAGTGCGACCGGAAAAACGCCTCCGCTTCGAGACAGGGGGGAATATGACGGCCAAACACGCCCGGCAGTATCGGATAGATCGGATTGCCGGTCCAGTAGAGGTTGTAGATAAGCCACGGGGATGCAATCAACAATGCCGTCACCGACAGGACCGCTGTCCGCCCCAGAGCCTTGCACAGACCATGTTCCGTGACCCAACACACCCAACAGGCAAATATAATCGGTGGAACAATGACACCCCATGCAACGTATTTCGTTCCCAGCACCATCCCCAGAAAAAATCCCCCCATAAAAAACGACTTCCCATGGTCATGGACCAGGCATAGAATCGCCGCCGTCGCCCACAGGCCGACAAACAGGTCCACATAGCATGTTGTCATGATGAATGAAAAAAGCGGGATCAACGCTGCCAGGAAAACGGATAAAACGGCCATGCCATGGCTCCCGATTCTCCGCGCCAAAACGTAAATCAACGCCAGAATCCCGACACCCGCCAACCAGTGGATCAACTTGCCCAGAATATCGGGACCCAGCAGCAGTACAAACGTGTACAGCATTTCGCCGTACTTCGGCATATAGGTGAACACATGCCACGGAATCTCCACAATCCCTCCGGAAACTCCATACAAATTGGCAACGGTCAGGTGATAATCGTATGGATCGTGGCGAATCTCCGGCGAGAGACAGAACCAGGCATTGACTGCACAGATACCCATCACGACACAAATCCCCAGGCGACTCTGCCAATTCCATGCTGCCCAAACTGACTGGACCGTGCTGGCGATATCCCGGACATTTCGCCGAATCCATAGCGTCCCGTCCAGGAGCAGAACCGCAAGTAACAGCCACGCACATGCGCAGTTCAGAACATGAAATGTCCCGAACAGGGCTAATGAAAACGCGATCAGCGCCATTCCGGCGGCAAGAGATACGGCTAGCTTTTCACCCGCCTCGACCATACACAACCGACAAACAAAGCGATCCCCCATCGCCAGAAAACCAATGGCAAGTACCGGAAAAATAAGGAGATAAAAACAATCAACCATTCGGAATTATTCCCTTGCGGGGGTATCCAATCAAGTTATACTTGAGTCTGCTATCGTTCTCCACACAAAATCATGGTATCCGGAACCCGCAACATGCACATCTGCTTTCTCCTGGATCATATTCTGCTCCAACATCAGCCGTTGGGGGTCTGCTATATCGCCGCTTTGCTTAAGAGGCACGGCCACAAGGTTTCTGCGCTTAATGTGGACGCGGTTCCCGATCCCATTCAGGCTGTCCGCACAATATCTCCCGATATTGTGGCCTATTCAACCTCCAGCAGCTCCGCTGCACGATACCAGGAAATCAACCGCGTTTTGCGGGATGCCATCCCCGGACTGCTTTCCCTGTTTGGTGGTCCTCATCCCTCTTTTTTCCCTCAGATGATTGACGAGGACCCTTGTATTGATGCAATCTGCATCGGAGAAGGGGAATACGCAGTGCTTGAATTGTGCGACCGCCTGCAGAAACGTGAAAACATTTCAGATATTCCCAGCCTGTATGTACGCACGCCCGAAGGAATCCGTAAGAATCCCATCCGCCCGTTTCTCACCCCTGAACAGATGGACAATCTCCCGTTCCCCGAGCGGGAGGTCGTGGATGGCATGGGGACATTCCACGGGCAGACCGCCTTTGTCATCACCGGTCGTGGATGCCCATTCGATTGTTCGTATTGCTTCAACCATGTTTCACGGAACTTGCAGGAGGGGAAATGGGTTCGCAGGCGCAGTGTGGAAAATGTCCTTGAGGAAATTCGATGGCTGAAAGAGCGGTATGGCGTGGTTTATGTGGCTTTTCAGGATGATACATTTATCTTAAACCGCAACTGGCTCCAGGAGTTCTGCCCGAAATATGCCCGGGAAATCGGCCTTCCGTTTATCTGCAATGTCCGAGCGGATTTAACCGATGAGGAACTTGTTGACCTTCTCGCGGAGGCTGGATGCATTCGAGTCGCCACGGGGATCGAAAACGGGGATGACAACATCCGGCGGAATATCCTGGCTAAGAATGTCACCTCCGAGCAGTATAGACACGCCTGCGATCTTTTCAACTCGCGCAAAATCCGGATTGTGGGCCAGAATATGATTGGTGTTCCGGGGGAGACTGTCGAAAGCGCACTCTCCACAATCGAGTTGAACACTCGGTGCCGATGCCACATTGCAATCTATTCATTCTTTGCCCCCTTTCCGGGTACAAAGTTGGGAGAGATGGCGAAAGAATACGGATTCACGGGCGATATGCGCGAAATTCCACGAGAGTTCCAGGATGGCCTCGCCCCATCCAT
>JAKPRU010001075.1 GCA_029557025.1 Candidatus Omnitrophota bacterium
GCGTTTCCCGAATTGTCTGCGCCGGAACCGATAGGACTCTTACAGGGAAGGAATCTTCGCAGAATTGCCTGCACGGCGGGAGATGGGAGCGGGGTGATTTCCTACCTGGTCGATATTGAAGCGGATGCGCTGATCTGCCGGGGAATTGGAGAGGAGGCATCCTGGAAGCTGGAGGAATGCGGGATACCGGGGCTGTCGCTGGGCCGGGGAGTGTTGGAGCCGCTATTTGTGACGGCAATTCGGGAGATTCTGGCGTCACTGCGGGGGAAGGTTGGGGTGCTGTGAAGACAGAGATAGGTTCATGCTGAGAGAACTCCTGTAAGATGTTATCAGTCGAAAGAGGGAATGTTGTTCGGTAGTCTGCCCTTTGCATTGATGCCCTGAAGAACGATAGGCAAGAAGATGGAGAAATCAGATGCTCAAGAGGATAAAGATCAAGGGGTACAAGTCCATCCGGGATTTGGATATCAAATTAACAGGGCTTTCGGTGCTTTTCGGACCGAATGCAAGTGGGAAGAGCAATTTCCTGGACGCACTACATCTTTTGTCACGGATCGCGACAAGCCGCACGCTCAAAGAGGCATTTGAGCCGCCATGCCGGGGAAAGCCGCTGGAGTCTTTCGCCTTTGGGCCGGAAGGAATCAAAGGATTGCTGGACCAGGAAGCGCCGTCATTTACCCTGGAGGCAGACATTGAACTGTCTCCAGCCACAATCGATTCCGTCAACCGCCTGATCGGCGAGCTGGAACATCCAAGGGCAAATGGGAAAACGGGGTCAAATCTGGCGACCTCAAAGCCGTTTTCTTTTGTCAAAGAGAGATTCCCGCGTTATCGGGTCACTGTGGAGATTTTGCCAAAATCTGGGGTTTTGCGGATCGCGGACGAATACCTAGCCGCATTGAACGCCCGGGGAGAACCGACCGGAAAGAGACCCCCTTTTCTGGAAAGGGATACGGAAAAAGACCGCCTGTATTTGCGCTTTGAAGGACAGGCGCATCCGACCTATTATGACCGCTATTGGGATCACTCCATCCTATCCATGCCTCACTATCCTCCTCATTATCCTCATCTCGTCGCGATGCAACGAGAATTGGCGAGTTGGCTCTTTTTTTACTTCGAGCCGCGGGAGCGAATGCGGGCCAGGAATCCCGTGAAAGAGGTTCGCCATATCGGACTGATGGGTGAGGAGTTGGCCTCATTTCTGAACACGCTGAAGAATCTGAATCCAAGACAGTTTGAAGCTGTCGAGAAGGCGCTTCGAATGGTTATCCCGGAGGTCACTGGAATCGAAGTGAAGATCAGCGATTTGGGCGAGGTGGAGCTGATTCTGCGTGAAGGGGATATCCCGATTCCGGCCGGGGTGGTGTCTGAGGGAACTCTGCGGGTTTTGGGACTTCTTGCCCTGGAAGGAGTGAAAGAACCTCCGGCATTGATTGGATTTGAGGAACCGGAGAACGGGATTCATCCACGAAGAATTCAGATGATTGCGGAGTTACTGAAAACCCGAAGCGCGCGGGGCGAGACCCAGTTGATCGTAACGACTCATTCTCCCATTCTGCCGGATCGAATCCCTGACGAATCGCTCTATGTATGCCGGAAACAAGACGGTTCGACCCGGATCACGCCATATACAGATTGGGGGTCGGATAATCTGCGGCGGGACAAGAATATCCAGGAGGCACTAGACGGAGAGGAAACTCCCTGTTCCGTTTCGGAGAGAATACTGCGGGGGGATTTCGATGCGTGACATCCGGATGTTTGTCGAAGATTTCGGGCACCAGGAAGTGGTCGGAACACTGGTACGGAGGGTAGCAGGGGAATCCGGTAGGGACCTGCGGGCCAGGTTTTCGGAATGGCAACGGTAATCCTTTTCGAAGAGAACAATGAAAAAGAAAAAAGGCATCAAGTTTCTGTGCGACTTGTGCGGAGAATTGCTGGAGGAAGGACGTCCGCGATTCATTTTCCGAGGGGAAATCTTTTGCGCGTTCGATGGACTGGAAATCGAAGATGACCTGGAACGATCTTCCGAAAGTATCCGGGCGGAAATAGAACGCCTGATTCGGGAGTTGGAGAAACGCACCGAAGAAGACCTTCAGGATGAGGTTCATTTTCCATTTCATTTGGACCTGTGCCGGAAATGCAGGGACAGGGTTTATCGGGCACTGAAACTGAGGGGCGATTAAAAATTAAAAATTAACCGGAAGTTCTGACGAATTTTTCATGGGATCGGTTACGTACCGTCGGGATTATGAGCGGGTCAGGGGAATTCTTGGGCAAAAAAGGGTACTCATGTATGCGATAAAACTATATAAACTTATTCTGGGAAATGCTTTTGATATAGCCTGTGGTGGTGATATATGGTGTGGTCATCTATATCGACACAGCACCCGACCGGAACACCCCGTCCTGCATTCTCCTGCGCGAATCCTATCGTGTGGGAAAGAAAGTCATGCAACGAACCCTGGCCAACCCCACGGATTGGCCGCCGAATTGGTGGAAGGGTTTCGCATGCTGCTGCGCGGGGGAACCGTAGCGGAGAATCTGCCGGAGAGTTTTGAGGTGGTGCGGGCGTGCCCGCACGGTTATGGCGGCAGGCATTGGCGCCGATTCTGTTTGACGACAATAAGGCAACAATAGCTCAAGCGGCGCGCGTTTCCGTCGTTGCGCCCGCGAAACGTTCTCCAATGTGCCGAGTAACGACACACTCAATTCTGCTATATGCCTAATAATGATAAGTAGTTACATGTTTGTTGTTAAAGGAACTTCCGATTACTTTCTCATAGGAGGTTGTCTCAGGGAATGTTGGCACAAAGGGGGCACGGACAGGGACGGATAAATAGAATTGCGAATTACCCATCAGGAATTGAAGAAGACGACAAAAAAACCGCGCCGCCGGTTTTTGGCCGACGGCGCGGTTGAGTTTTTGCAGATTGATCTTACCGTAGTCCCGCTTTGTTTGTAGTCCTGTCTCGTGTAATCCTGTTACAGGAACAGCGGAGCAAGCACCAGGGTAATTGTAGACAACAGTTTCACCAGAACATGCAGTGACGGTCCGGCGGTGTCCTTGAACGGGTCACCGACGGTATCGCCGACAACGGCCGCAGCGTGCACGGGATTCTTGATCTTGTTGCCTTGTTTATCGGTCAGGTACTTACCGCCATGCGCGCCGGCTTCGATGTATTTCTTGGCGTTATCCCAGGCGCCACCGGAGTTGTTCAAAAACAAAGCCATCAGAATGCCGCCGATGGTTCCCACCATCAACAAGCCGGCAACAGCCTGCGCGGCAATCAATTCCTCGCCCTCGGTAATGAATATGCGGAAAATCAAGCCGATCGCCACCGGACCGAGAACAGGAAGCAACCCGGGAGCCACCATCTTCCTAAGGGCCGACTTGGTCACAATGTCCACACAGGAGCTGTAATCCGGCTTGAAGTCCTGAGGGAACTGAATGATGTCGTTCACGCGCGGCAGCTTGGCATACTGACGTCGGACTTCCTCGATGATCGACTGGGCGGTTTTGCCGACCGCGCGGATCGCCATCGCGGAAAACAGGAAGACCAGCATGATGCCGAAGAACGCACCGCAGAATACCTCCGGTTTGGAGAGATCGACGGTGAAATGGAAGCCCTCCGGTTTCCCCGCGTACTGAACGACCTCATCCATGTATGCCTGGAAGAGCAGATAAGCCGCCAGACCGGCAGAACCGATGGCGTACCCCTTGGTGAGCGCCTTGGTGGTGTTTCCGACGGCATCCAGACGGTCCGTTTTCTGGCGGATCTCCGCGGGCTGGCGGCTCATCTCCACAATGCCGCCCGCGTTATCGGTGATCGGCCCGAAGGTATCCATAGCCAGGATGTACGCGGCGGTGGCCAACATGCCCATGGTCGCCACGGCGGTTCCGAAGAGACCGGCATGTTCCAGGCCGCTGCTTTTGCCGAGATAATACGAACCGAGCAGCGCGGCAATCATCACGATGGTCGGCGCGGCGGTGCATTCAAAGCCGACAGAGGTTCCGGCAATGATGTTGGTGGCCGGGCCGGTTTTGGATTGTTCGGCGATGGTCTGCACCGGGCGGTACTTATATTCGGTGTAGTACTGGGTGATATAAACGAACAGCACAGAGGTGACAACGCCCACGACTCCGCACAGGAAGAAGTGCCACCAGGCGCTGGGAGCGGCCTCCGTGTAAAGCAGCCAGCGGGTTGCGACCAGGAACGCCAGCATCGCCAGGCCAACGGCGACATAATAGCCCCGGTTCAGGGCGGTCATGGGATCCATTTTTTCTTCTTTATCCAGCTTGACCATCATGATGCCGACGATGGAGGCGATGATTCCGAAGGCACGCGCGACCAGGGGAAACATCATCACGCCGACGATGCCCATGGAGAACGTAATGCCTGATTTCTGAGAGATACCGGCCAGAGTTGCGCCGAGGATCATCGCGCCGATGTTTTCAGCGGCGGTGGACTCGAACAGGTCGGCGCCACGGCCTGCGCAGTCGCCGACGTTATCGCCGACGAGGTCGGCCACGACGGCGGGGTTGCGGGGATCATCTTCCGGAATACCGGCCTCCACTTTGCCGACCAAGTCCGCGCCGACATCGGCCGCCTTGGTGTAAATTCCGCCGCCCAGTTGCGCGAACAGGGCGACAAATGATGCGCCGAATCCATACCCGACGATCAGAAGGGGAATGCGGGTTGC
>JAKPRU010001122.1 GCA_029557025.1 Candidatus Omnitrophota bacterium
AACTTATCCTGCCGGAGGGATACTCCTGAGAAACAGCCGCAGGCCGGAAGCCCATGTCACCACATTATTTGAGGATTCTTCGGGGTGGCGCTGTATCTTGGCGGTCAAGGGAACGGACAGGATTATTCAGCCCTGCGGAACTTCCCCACAGAACACCTGGACCTGATGCCGGTCGTTCAGCCAGAAGATAGCGCATCGTTCTCCTGCGGTAGTGACTCCCATTTCCGCCAGGTGTTTCAGAAGGATCGAAAGGTGATTGAAGTCCTGTCCGATGAATTCGGGCACGATGACAGGGGGACGAACACCCCAATCCAGGAAAGATGGGATCGGGACTTGCCCCGGTCGAACCGGAACGATGGGCGGACCGGGCCGCTGGGAGGCGATCAGACGGAGCAGGCGTTCGCCTGGGGTTCGGGTGAAAGGAGTCTCCCGCTCCGATGATCCCACAATCACAAAAATCCTGGCCGGTATGTGCTCCACCATCCCCGGATGATCCTCCAGGGTATAATCGAGATGGCAAGACTTACGGGTGAGCATATCCAGGGCCGCCCGGATTTCCTCTTGTATGGTTCCTGCCAGGGCATCCGGTCGTGAAACCGTATTTCGTCGGGCATAGCCGGATACCAGTTCCTGGACCGGGTCCCTGCCGAACAGGGTGCTGAGCAAATAGACAACGGAATTATAGATCTCCTGGACCACATATACCGGATCGCGCCCTACCGCGATCTCATTGCTTGCCATGATGGCAGAGGGGCGTACGCGGGCGAGATTGGCGAGGGCCTCTCCCTCGGCGGCGGTGATACGCGTTCCCTGGCGAAGGCTCGGCAGGATATCGGTTGCGATAATCTCGGCAACGCCTTTTCGTCGGGCGCACATCTGGAAGAAATCCCGCAGAACCGCTGTGCGCCTGGGATCGATTTCCACACTTAGATCTCCGCGTGCATACATCACCGCATCCACCTCCCCCATAATCCGCAGAATCTCACGCAACGCATACAGCCCCCGAACCACCCGCACCGGGTCCAGCCCGTGCACGCGCAGCTGTTGTTCGGAAGGAACCAGATTGCTGATTGCCAACTGTCGATAAACGTAATCGTAACGAAAGGCCTGTTGCTGCACCGTCGCCAGGGAATACGGGAAATGCACCCCCAGTGCGGTTTCAACGCTTTCACTCTCGACAAAGGTAAGCAGATCCACCCGCGTGTGATCGCCCAGCCGGATGGCATCCTCCAGGCAGTCAAACAGCTCAAACCGTTCGATTTTTGCAATTACGCCGGGAGCACAAAGGACTTTGCGACCCTGTTTTTCCGCCAATCGCAGAAACGTGTTCTTAAAGATGCGAACATCTTCCGCGCATTTCACAAAGGAAAGCGAGATGAACTCGGGCCATTCTTCGACTTCCAGGTCCGCAACCAGGCTGTCCAACTGGGGGAGATCCAGATCGGCGGTGAGATTGGGCGCGGAGATACTTGCTCCCACCAGGTTCAGTCCTTTGCCCGGATCGATCCGGTCGCCCCGTAAAACCCGGCAGTGGATATGCCCCTGCGCTCGATCGACACGCTCTACGCCAAGGGTTACCTGTCCGTCGTCAATACGAATCCAGGCTCCATCCCGAATATCTTCGATCAGACCGGGATAGCTGACCGGGACAATGGGAATCCCGTGATGACAGTCGCTTTCCGCCGACCGGGTGCTGAGAATGACGTGTGTCGCTCCGCTTTCAGGCTGCCGGGATGAGCCGGACGGCTCGGAGACAACCGGCACCGGTTCGGAGTTTCGTGTTCGGATTTTTGGACCGCCCAAGTCCAGAAGAACGCGAACATTGTTCCTGCCGGACTCGGCGATTGCCTCGTGCGCAAACCGGATGACCATGGGGAGCCGATCCGCCGGGCGCACATGCGCGCCGTTGATCCGCAGAGCCGCGAGCCGCCCTTCGGTAATCACGCGCGCCATCAAATTGACATCATCCGCCGTATAGCGACCATCCGGCGATTGCTCCCAGCGGCGCAGGTCCATGCCCGTGTTCGGACCGGCGGTTCCGATAATCGATAAGGGCAGCGGATCGGGAAACGATGCCAAGCCCAAGGGGATTTTCGACAACTGAAAAGGCTCATTCATTGATTCGATTTCTCCCTGACTTTACAGGTTTCATCCATCATCGCGCTTATCTTGGAAGCGGACTCTCCCCCGTTGTCCGGTTGGAGTGAGGATGCCATACTTCGCAACCGGCTTTCTCCTATTATGCACGGGCATCCTCAGTCAATGAACACACGGCAGAGATTTCGCGAAACCATCCTGTTCGGGAATCCCGATAAAGTCCCGCCTTTTCTGGAATACGCACGGCTACTTGCGGAGTTCACCGGTTGGCTGTGATGATTCCGAAGAAGCGGCGGTCAGGTGGGCATCGAAGCGCGGAAGGAAATCGCCCAGTGTTGTTGGAACCGCCAGAAGCCCTGCAAGAAACCGATCCCGCTGAAAGATCACCACATTCCCATGCCGCGTTCCACGAGCCATAAACGCGCGATCTCCCAACCCGGCAACGGGAACCACGCGCGCATTCTGATCGACAATAGCCTCGAAGAACGCGCAGATCGGAAGAG
>JAKPRU010001133.1 GCA_029557025.1 Candidatus Omnitrophota bacterium
CTCTTCCGATCTCTGACGGATTTTCGCTCCGCCCGCATCCGTTCCAAGCGAAAATCCGTCAGCTCATCCGGCGTCGGCTTGGAATTCCCCAGATGCGCCAGCACATTCTCTCCCAGCACCCAGAACACGTCTGCCGGACGCGCCACCAACCGCGTCAAACAGGTGTCGAAGATATCGAAGGAATATAACTTGCGGCGCGTATTCATCTACCCCAATTGGTCGGTATAGGAAAAACGGCCCAATACCTCCAATTTCTCCGGATTCTCCAAAGCATGGCGGTAGAGGTTCAGATGGTTTTCAATCATGCGATCAAGGGTAAAATGGCGGTTGAATCTCTCTAATGCCGCCTGCCCCCATTTTGCCAACAAGTCTTGGCTCTGGCACTCTCCAACCGCCCGGGCAAGTGCTTCAATGTCGCCGACAGGCACCAGCCGCCCCGTCTGACCATCCTGCACCATTTCCGGCACGCCGCCCGTTGCAAAGCCAACGGTTGGGATCCCCAATGCCATCGTTTCCAGAACCGTAAGCGGCAGGTTGTCTTCGAGACCGCAATACAGATGATAATCAGCCAGCGAATACCATTCGTTCAGTTGTCTTGAATCCCCGCTAGTTCCCAATCCAATATACGGCAATCCTTCTAGGATATCCTGGCATTGGTCCAACCCCCTCCCGCAAAGGACTAAAAGTGGACGCTTGGCCTCGGGAAGCCGGGAAATGGCTTTTGCAGCCAATGCCAAGCCTTTCCGGGAATCGGCAAGTCCATGGGCAGTGAAGAGCGCTAGAACGCGGCCCGCCACGATGCCACGCGCCGAGCGCAACTCCGCACGGCTCTTCTGTCCCATTGCCCGAGGTGGTATTATGCCGTTCGGGATGACAACCGCAGGCAAGCTGTCTACCGCGGATCGTTCCAGCATCACTTTCATCCATTGGGAAGGAACGATGGGAACAATCCGCTTTTCTGCCCAGAGACGCCGTTTGATTCGGTGCAAACCTGCCGTTTTGTCTCGGGAGGTATCCAAGGGCCACTGCCCCAACTGCGGACAAGGCCCGCATCTGCATTGAAAACGATCGCAAGCTCCAGGATAAAGACACCCGGCCGTGAACCCGCCGCAA
>JAKPRU010001155.1 GCA_029557025.1 Candidatus Omnitrophota bacterium
AATAGCCTCCGAGGCACGGGGTTCATTGAACACGGATTCCATAATGCGTGACGATGTGTTGTAGACAATCAGGCTCCTGCGTTCTACCGGCAGAGACTCATTTTGGGCGATGGCTGTCAAGTGCTGTTCCAGGTAGAGTTCGTATTTCTCTATCTGGTCGTTGGGCACGTAAAGAACACGGTGCTGATTTCGGTGAAGAGTTGCCGCGACATCGGGGGTAAACTGCAAATCCCTGGAGCGATACAGCACCAATTTTCCGGTTTTCTCATGTCGGATATAAAGATCGAAACCGGGTGCGGTATCTTCCAGAATGTCTTTCAAGTCCAGCGGGAAAAATCCTTCCGGCATTGAACTTCTCATAACCTTTGTCACCGACCTGGAATCAAAGATACGGGAAGACCCCGCCTTATGATAATGTGAAAGAACCACCTTCCATATCCTGACATGGCAGGTGCAATTCGGCGGACAGGCTGAAACACAGCGACTTACCGCCCCGCTCCCGGGCCGGTCAGGTCCTTAACCAAAAGGCAGAAAACGGGCTGGACTATTCCGGTAAGACGGTCCTAAGGCACACAGTGTGCGCAGAAAACTCTTCCCCGGAATCGCAAGAGTTACAGAGGCAATCGCGTTAAATTGAGCGCTCCATTGACAGGCCGGTTCCTGATTTTATCGAAAGGCCGGTCCGGCGACAATCGCAGGAGCCGGCCTTTCGACAAACGGTCTTTTTCGACCTTCGTATTTTCACCGTTTATGAATCAAACAGGAGGGGCCGAAATTGACGAACCGATCAGGCCTCCGTGAGTTGCTTCAAAAACGTCAGTGTATCGCTTGCGAGATCTTCCGGACTTGGTGACAGTTCCCGCCAGATTGCAGACGCTGCCGCGATCTCCTTAATCGCGGGCAGGAATGATTCCAGCACCAGCCAACGGTCGTACCCGATTTCCCGCAGTGCCGTGATCATCCCCGGCCAGTCGATATGACCATACCCGACCGGGCCTCGGTCATTTTCACTGCAATGAAAATGATAGAGACGATCCCCGCAGGCTTTCAGGGCTTCGATGGGCTTACGCTCCTCGATATTGGCATGAAACGTGTCGTAATGAACGCCGAGCGCCGGCGAACCCACATCCGCAACCAGACGGCACGCATCGGACATAGTATTCAGGAAATATGTTTCAAACCGGTTGAGCGCTTCGACCCCCAGAAGAACTCCGGCGGATTCCGCGTAGGACGCGACCTCGGAGAGGCAGTCCACGCACCATCGCCATTCCTCCTGCGTCCGCCCCCGACCCACCAGGTGCCCCACCGGCGAATGCAACGGACCGGAGATAATCTCGGCTCCTATTTCGTGCGCCAAGTCGATATCCGCCCTGAGAAAATCTATGCCGCGTTGACGGGCTTTCGGATCGGGATCCACCAAGCCAGCTCCGGGAGCGATCACGGAACAGATTGTGCATCCCAAGCCGGTATCTGCCAGCGCCTTTCGCACCAATGCCGTTGTAATTCCCTGCGTAGAGAAGATCGGTAACTCGACACCATCATAACCGAGGGATCGAACCTTCTCGAACAAGGGAATGTCTTGATCGCTGAATCCGCCCGTCCAGAGTAAGAGATTGACTCCGAATTTCATGATTCTCCTCTGTATGTCGCGTTAGGGTGTAATGACGATTTTCATCGCTTTGTCGCTGCGATCTCGTACCATGGTGATAGCCTTAACCAGGTCCGGCAGGCCCATGACATGAGAAGCCAGAGGCTTGGTATCGATCAACCCGGTGCCCAGCGCCTGGAGCGCAGTCGGCCAGACCAACGGGGCCAGCCAGGAGAATCGAATCGTCTTGTCCCAAAGAATCGAAGCCAACGCCGGTACACGGATCACAGCCTGATCCGACGGCAGCCCGAAATAGACAACGCGGGCACGTCTGCCGGTGATCTGCAGGGCCATTTCCATGGCCTCCACCGCGCCGGTCGGCGTAATGACCGCATCGGCGAACATACCGCCGGACATTTCGGCGATCTTGGCTTTCAGGTCGGCGACATAATATGGGGAAGCGGGATCGTTCACATTGAATACAGCATCCGCCCCCAGTTTCCTGGCCACATCGAGCCGATAATCATCGCCTTTCGAGCCGGTGACAACTACGGTCCCGGCGCCCCGACGCCGCACCAGCTGAAGCATCATCAGGCCGATCACGCCCGGTCCCATCACTACACAGAAATCACCGGTATTGACCTCCATTTTCTGCGTACCATAGGTGGCGCAGGCCAGCGGTTCGGTCAACGCAGCCTGCTCGTAAGTGACACCATCGGGAATCTTATGGACTCCGGTGTAATTGGAAACACAATACTCTGCAAATGCGCCGTTGGCGGACACCCCCAAAACGGTCTTCTTCTCGCACAAATTGACTTGTCCACGTTTGCAGACAATGCAGGCATTGCAGTATTGAACCGGATCGAGCACCACACGGTCCCCCGGCGCAAACAGGCCCAACCGCTTGGGGATGTCTCCCACCTCGACCACCTCGCCGGAAAACTCATGGCCGAGAATCAACGGCCCTTTCCCAGTCGGGGTTTCCAGCGAGCTCTGGCCGAAATAGTAGGCCACATCGGAACCGCAAATCCCGCAGGCTTTCACACGCACCAGGATTTCATCCACCTGGACTTTCGGAATGGGTACTTCCTCCAGGGTCATCTTGTTGGGTTCGTAGAAGACTTGCGCTTTCATTTTTTCAGCCATGGTTGTTCCTCCTGATTCTTAATATCGCGCCAGATACGGCGCCAGGAATTTCTGGGCCGCCTCGGTGACATCCCACGCCTCCGGCCAGAAGCAGAGGTCGATGGTCCACCACTTGCCCATGTATCGGGCATCCTCCATGATCGCCGGGATCACCTTGTCGAAATCGATTTTTCCCTCACCGAACGGTCTGTGCGTACTGGTTTCGTTGCCGTGCAACGTCCCGTCCGAATCGATCAGGTGAACATGCCCGATCTTGCCTTTCAGCATCCGGGCAAATTCGACCACGCCGCCGGGGAGAGTCTCTTTGTCGCCGAACTGCCGAGCGCCCACCACCGAGCACATATAGGCATGGCAAGTGTCGAACATGACCTTGAAATTGGGATGGTTCACTTCCTCGACCATTCGGACCACTTCGCTGGGCTTATTGAATAGGAAACCGGGTTCGAATTCCCAAACCATCTTGACACCGTGCGACTCCGCAATTCCGGCGCATTGTCGCCAGATATCTGCGATCCGTTTCAAGGCTACATTTCGATCGACTCCGGGGATTCCATCCGGGCCGCTCACCGTGTCGACGCGGATGGCCGGCGCTCCCAGATCAAGGCATAATTGAAGGTTTTTCTTGAAAAGATTGAGGTAAGCGTTGTTCTGCAGAGCCGCCTCCGTTCCGGGACCGGGCGTGCCCCAGAAATCCGCCGCGAGGCCGGATATTTCCAGCCCGTTGACCTTCACCAGATTCTTCACCTTCTCTCGATCACATTTCATCGGATAGTCGTCCGGGTGGATATGCGGACGAAATCCGCCGATTTCAACACCGTCGAATCCCAGTTCGCCGAGCCGTCGGACAACCTGTTCGAATGGGATAGGGTTCTTTTCATACGGGCCGAATGTGTAGGCCCACGTTCCGATGGAGAGTTTTCTGGTCATGAGCGATACCCCTCTGTTTTCGGCTGTGCAAGCCGTATTTTTTTATTCGATCACGGGTGGATAGCAACACACCACCTCGAGTGTCTCCGGCCCTGTGTTGACCACGTCGAATCCGGGCAACGAAGTCGGAATAAAGAACGATTTACCTTTCGCGATGGGCACTTCGCCGAATGGCCCGCGAAGTACGCCTTTGCCCTCGGTGGTCACCATGCAGTAAAAGCCCTGATTGCCGGGCATACTGATTTTGTCCTTGACGAGCAGGCGAGTGACCCAGAAATACTGACGCGCTTCCGGCGGAACCAGGTGTTCCTCAACACTGCCGTTTTCCCGGCGGGCAATCTGCGGCGTTCGCATGACATAATTGTTCAAATAATCCAGCGGCATGGCATCGAACCGGGCTGCATCCAGAGCGATATCCCAATCCAGACCCAGCGAAGCCTCTTCCCGGGAGTACGGATATCCCTTCCATTCCGCGAGGATATTCCAGTCGGTCGGCTCCTGGGGTTCGAGAATGCAGACTCCCGAGCCGATCGAGTGCACAAAGCTGTCGCGCAGGAAAATAACATCCCGTTTTTTGGGTTGAATCTCGTGCATGTGAGCGCGAATGGTTTCGACATCCTGGGCTTCCATCCATTCCCGGAATTGTTCTTTGGTGATGTCGTTTTTCCAGCCGATCCAGGCTTTTGCGCCGGGGCGGGTTCCAACCACAATCCACGCCTCGTTCTTACCGTTTGGCGAATTGAGATACTTCTGGGCGAATTCCGGTGACGGATGCCAGTGGACAGGAATATGAGCATCGTCGCCCACATCGAATATCTTCAGCAGGACGCCGAGATTGGCGCCAAACTTCGCATAGTGCTTTGCGCCCAGGGTCTCATCGGGAAGGGCTTCCAGAATCTCCTTGAGAAGAATAATGGAGCCATCGGGAAGCCGGACACGACTGAACCCCTTATCGGGCGGATTCTCGCGTCCCGGCGTGATGGCGCGGTTGGTGGAAAAAATCCATTCCTCGGCGCGGAAGTCGTCTTTCGGGTCCGGTTCGCCGAGGAACTCGGCCCGCAGTTTCCCCCCGTTATAGAAATGCAGGTACGTGTTTGGAGCCAGGGCGACAGGAGCGCTGATCAGTTTACGCAAGATATCGGTTGAAGCCATAATAACACCTCTCTTAACGTAGGCCACCGGGAATCCCGGAGTCTCGTCGAAACACCGGAACGGCAGCCCGGAGTTCAAGGTCGAATCTCGACCGCTGCAATGTCAGAAGGGTAACATGCCGAAGCCGCTCTGAATAGCGCTATGCCCGCCTGTGCGGGAGAATACCCGGCCAAATCTGTGGGAAACGGTTATTCCAGGGTGGGCAAGGCAATACGGCGGATCCCTATCCTCCGGGCGGGCAAGGACCGGTATACTCGGATTTTCCGGACAGGGAAGAACAGGAACAAAACGAATTCCAGGTCTCGGATGAAAAATGCGTTACCCATGTCCCCGAACACCTGTTACCTATCTCCCCGGTTCAAATATCCCGAGGGAGGAGAAAAAACAATGGTTCGGGTTTCCATCTGGTGACGTGGAAATACGATGGATTGGATTTTCTATTGAGATAGTTCGGCCATAGATTGCCAGGTTCTCCCAATGAGATCGTCCCGCTCTCTTTTGCGTTCTGTCGGCGATTTTACCTTCGCGACCCTGATCAGCCGCATGCTGGGGCTGGTTCGCGATGCCTGTTTTGGTGCGTTTCTCGAAAAACATGTCGCGGATGCGTTCATGGTGGGGATCACCATTCCGAGCACGTTTCGGATTTTGTTTGCGGAAGGGGCGCTTTCGGTGGCTTTTATCCCGATCCTGTCCCGCGTGCGGATGGCGGGAGGTGAGGAAGAGGCGCGGAAGTTCGCCCGCTCCGTGTGGAATCTTATGGTTGTGGTGGTCGGTTGCGTGGTGCTATTGGCCATTCTAACCGCGCCTCTTTATGTCCCGTTGTTGTTGAACAAGTGGCAGAACCGCGATGTCGGGATCGAACTGGCCACCGAAATGGTCCGGATCATGTTCCCGTTTCTTTTCTTCATTTCGCTGTCGGCGTGGGCAATGGGGATTCTGAATGTTTATGGATCTTTTTTTCTCCCGGCGGTGAGTCCGGCGATTTATAACGTGGTTGTGGTCTGCGGGGCCGTCTGGGCCGGGTTATGGATGTCGGGTGTGGATGCAGCCAGGGCCATGGCCGTTGCGGTAGTGATCGGGGGTTTTTTGCAGTTCTGCATTCAGGTCCCTGCTTTATGTCGATTGGGCTATTTCCCGTGGTTTACTCGGGATTCTCTTCACCCGCAGGTACGGGATTTCCTTATCGCATTGACTCCCACGTTGTTTGGTCTTGCGGTGTACCAGATCAATATCATCATCAACCGAATCTATTTTGCGTCGTACCTGGAAGTCGGCTCGATTGCGGCGCTGACTTACGCATTTCGGCTGCTGCAATTTCCGCAGGGGGGACTGGGAGTCGCCGTGTCGGCGGCGGCCCTGCCGCGACTGGCCGAGGAAGCCCAGCAGTCCTCCGGTACGGCATTCTGTTCGACTATGGTTCGCTCGCTTCGAGCATTGATCCTTATCCTGATTCCATCCTCGGTCGGACTGGCCGTCATCAGTCGCGACCTCGTCGGGGTGATCTATAATCGGGGGAAGTTCCTATCCGGGAATCTTCTGGAACCCACAACTTCCGCTCTGATTGCCTATACGGCCGGATTATTCTTCTTCTCTACGGCAAAATTGCTGACACAGGGTTTCTATACGTATCGTGATGTCAAAACGCCGGTCAAGATCGGCTTTGTTTCTGTGGTCGTCAACATCCTGTTTTGTTATTTATTTGTCTTTGAAATTCGAATGGGTGTGGCAGGACTGGCGCTTGCCAGTACTCTTGCTTCCATGGTTCAAACGGGATTTCTCTATTATCTGTTGAGACCCAATCTGCCCGATTTTCCTGTGGGGTCTGTATTGGGGTTGATCGTACGGGTGTTGCTTTGTTCGGGCGTGATGGGCTGGCTGTGCTATTTGGCCATCCACCATTTTGCGTATTTAGGGGCCGGATTTTCCGGCTATGGACTGCGGGTTCTAATCGGGGTTTCGTTGGGTGTGTTCGTATATGGTGTGCTGGCATTGCTGTTTCTTTGGAACGATGTGAAGGCGGTGTTGCACCGGCGATGGCATAAGAAGTAAGAGTTTTTCCTCACCTCAGAGCTATCCCGGAGGGAGAGGGATCAATGTCTTTTGAGACAGACTTTCGATTCTTTCTTCCTATTGTCTATTCCGGATACACAAACCCATCCGGCAAACGAATCAGGTCGATATGCGGGAGCGGGCCGGACGCGTGCAA
>JAKPRU010001156.1 GCA_029557025.1 Candidatus Omnitrophota bacterium
GCGGGTTCGAGACCCGTCTCCCGCTTTAACTTAAGACCCTGAAAATATAAGAGTTACAATACATTGCTGACGCTGGACAAACTCCCGGTGGTTGAAAAGTGAGCATAAAGTGAGCACCAAAGGGAAAAATCCGGCCCCACCGGATGGCCCCAAGCCCCTTGGTCGATCTCCCCGCCGAAGAGACCCGTTCACTCTGGAAGGTCACTGAATGTCCGTCCGCGGTCCGGTTCGCTCACAGACCCGCGATCAGGAATGCCGTTTCACTGTGATACGGCTCGACGGAAACACGATCTACCGCCGGGCAATCTTGTGGCATTCCTCAAAGAGTGAAACGCGCCACGGAGGAATTATTCGCCGTGGAGCAAACGGCCCGGAACATTGGCGTCCTACGGCGCTAATCCACGCCTGTTCAAAGATCTGAATTAACGCTCCTGTGCGCATATCCCATAGTTTCGCAGTGTCATCCTCACTTCCCGTAAGGACTCTGCGCCCGTCCGGTGAAAACGCCATGCAAGTCACCTCAGACAAATGGCCGGAGAATGTTCTTACCAAAGATCCGGTTTCAACGTCAAATACCCACGCTCCCATATCACCGGCCACAACAATATGTTCCCCGTCCGGTGAGAATGCCACCCCGTCCACCGTTCCCATATCGAGGATGATCTCCCCCGATGGACCCCGTAACGGCCCTTGCGCCATTACCTGCCCGACCAACACCACGCCTACCAAAGCCACCACTGCAACCAGGCGGCACACGCTGTTCCACCAATTCCGATTGTTCATTGTGGGAACCCCCTCCACTCTGTGAGATAATCGACTCCGATACAAGAAACCTTACCGCAAAGCGCATTCTATCATGTGGAGACAGTTCCGCATACAAGCAAGTGAACGATTCCCTATGGCGACATCTCCATCCGGTCTGCCCTGGATGTGACCTGCCCCCATTTTGAGGGCCGGTGGGAAGGCGAGGATTCCTCGGGTATGGATCGTTTTCTTGTTCATGGTAGACTAATTGTTGCCCGGCCGGAGGATAGGGCCACGCTGGAGAGCGACCTGAGCGCCGTGGCGGGTGGCCGTACAGATGGGCAGGGCAGATCGCTCTGCCTTTCCTTTTGTCGTTCCTGCCCATCCGGTGGCCCCGTAAGCGATAAACTCCAGGGGTCTGGGGGCAGCGCCCCCGGCTGGGCGTAAGCCCAGGTCGTCTGATACTCTCTGGGGGTTTGATACGCCAGACTGCTATGAGGGCGCTCGGTGTTATAGTACCGGCTCCAGCGTTCGAGGAGGACCTTCGCCTCTCCGAGGCTTGAAAAGACTTCCATACTTCTCCCCCTTGTCCGCCTTCCGGA
>JAKPRU010001179.1 GCA_029557025.1 Candidatus Omnitrophota bacterium
TTCTTCCCGAAGACTATCGATAATGGGCCCCCAGGCGGCATCTTGAGGAAGGAACTCCGAGTAAATCCAGTCCCACGCAAAATTCCCGACCGCAATGCAGGGAATCCCGGCGTTGGATGCGGCGTCAATCGGGAGACCGGGAATATCCACCACACACAGCCCTATTCCCTGCTCCGTGAGATAGACTGTTTCCGCTTCCACGATCTCCTTGCGACGCGAATAAAGCGCGCGCACTTTTCTTAGCGTAGAGGGGACATCCACGCGAATGGAGTCGAGCTGAGTCATCCCGACATCGAAGGATGCCGCTCGAACAGAATTCGGATTTGCATCAAATTGGTGCTGAAGAAAACCGGAAGGCAGACCGCTCACGACCTGCACCTTCAGGCGGGGATAAAGAGAATTGAGCGCACGGATAATGGCGCAGGAGCGAACTCCGTGCCCGTATCCGTGCGACGTAATGTAATAGGCGACAGTTGGATTCTTGCAGATGGTCACTAGCTTTTTGCGGGATTCGCCTCCAACCAGCGTTCTGCTTTCAGGCCGGCCATGCACCCAAAGCCGGCAGCCGTAATCGCCTGCCGGTAAAACCGATCCTGAACATCGCCGGCGGCAAAGACTCCTTCCATGCTTGTTTCCACGTTATTCCTGGTGACAATGTATCCCTGCGGATCCAGTTCGAGGACGCCTTTTAGAAAATCCGTATTGGGATGGTGGCCGATTCCCATGAAAATTCCAGCGATCGGTTCCACCCACTCCTTTCCCGTAACCACATCCTTGAGCGCGGCCGCCTGAAGCTGATCCTCACCCACGTATCCGGTTACAATCGTGTTCCACAGAAAACGAATTTTGGAATTTTCCATCGCCCGCTGCTGCATGATTTTGCTGCCGCGCAAGGCATCCCGCCGATGGACAATCGTCACACTGGATGCGTGATGCGCAAGCGTCAGCGCTTCCTCAAGAGCCGTATCCCCGCCGCCGACTACCATCACATCCTGGTTTCGGAAAAAGATTCCGTCGCACACGGCGCAGGCCGAAAGTCCGCGGCTGCGGA
>JAKPRU010001189.1 GCA_029557025.1 Candidatus Omnitrophota bacterium
AGGCGGGAAGTTTTACCTGGAAGATAACCGGGAAACGCCGGATACTCTCACAGTCACTTACGAATTCGATAGCCCGCAAGGCCCGTTTATCCTGGAATATCAGAACCGGGAGTGCAATTCGAATCCGATCAGCGGCTACGAATACGGGATTATCTTCTACGGCACAGACGGAACTCTATTCCTGGACCGAGGCGGATACGAACTGGTCCCGGAGACCCGCAAACGAGACCGAAACGAAAAGCCGGTCGATCGGACTCAACCCGAAAAAAGCGATACCTCCGATCAGCATTTCCCGCATGTCAAGAACTTCCTGGAGTGCATGAGAACCCGAAAACGCCCCATCTCCGATGTGGAAATCACTCACCGCTCCACCAGCACCCCGCACTTGGGGAACATCTCTCTGCATGTGGGTCACAAGATCGAATGGGATGGCGAAAACGAGAAGATTATCGGCGATAGGGAAGCTTCCAGACTTCTGAAACCGAAATACCGGAAACCCTGGAAGATTTCCATGCTGGATGCGTGATGAACCGAAATAAGAAATTATGGGGGCGGGACTGAAACCGCCCCCTTTTTCATCATTGTCCAAACCGCGATTTGCCGGGTTGTCTGAACCATGATTCGCCTGATTACAGGATGACGATGATGAAGAGGAATCAAGACAATCCTTTAATCTGACGAATCCTGGTTCAGACTATTCAATCCTTCCTCTCCTCACACTTGCGGAGACCGTTGAAGGTGAGGAACTTCATACCGAATGATTATTCTCCACGTAGTCAAGAAACCGGTCAAAATGGTAAGTCGCATCGCGCGGGAAGGGGGAAGATTCCGGGGTATTGAACCGAAAAGAATTTTATCTCGCGGCATTCCAGGCCCTCCACGGTCTGATCGTTCAAATTGATATGCGTCACTTTCATATACTTATTGTGCGCCAGTGAATCCAAATCCACGCAGAATCCATGGTTCTGGGCGGTAATTTCCACCTTGCGGGTGTGTGTTCGATTCTCTCAGACGTCATTTTTTGTCAACGGCTATATCCTGCCGATATCAATCAATGTTAAGTTATGCAGACAACTCTCGTCTTGTTGACTGCATAGCAGTCGGAGAATCCCTCACCCCAACGCGTTCCC
>JAKPRU010001195.1 GCA_029557025.1 Candidatus Omnitrophota bacterium
CAGGTGAAGAACAACGCCCCCAACCCGAGACAAAAGACGTGCATTCGCAATCCGAACAGATTATCCCCAAACAGGTACATCCCCAGCGCGGCCAGCCCGAAAAAGAAATTCGGGATGGCATACCATCGCCCGGGAGCAAATAAATCCACGCCTTCCCCGCGCAGAATCTCCCGCGCCCAACAGCCCATTTCGCCTTCATCCCCATGGACCGTCACGGGAATTCGATCAATCGCGTATCCCCCAAGAACAGCGGCCAACAACAGCACAAGAATCATCGGCCGGCGCCGCGTCCATCGCTCCTTAACACCCGGACGAAGCACAATCCGAAGCGCCGGAACCAGGCTGAGAAGCACAAACAGCGCGGCATCCAGGTGAATCCAAAACGGCTGAACCCTGCAGATCCGAAGGAGAGGCAGCAACAGACCGGTTGCCGCAATCAGCCCCCAGACCGCCCAATACGCCCGAACCGGCCATGCTAATTCCGGCGATTCCTCTTCTTCGGAACAATGCGAGAAAATCTCGCGGGTCAGGAAATGCCCGGCAATGCCGCATACCAGGAACAACCCAAATCCCCAGACAAAATGTTGAGCGAGGAGCAGCTGCACCCCGACATAACCGAGCGGAATCAAGCACAGAGACAATAAAAACCTTTTCATAATCAACAGCCAGACAAAAGAAAATGGAACGCAAAGGTAACCCGGATTATAGACAGGAGTCAACCGGAACAGAGGAGCTCTGCTTGACCCGGCCCAACCCTTTCTGCGGCTTCTTGTTATCACCTCCTCCCCCGGGAAGCCTCCAAAATCTCTATTCTTTCCAAACTTCCTTTCATTCCGGTTGTTTTGACGCAAAAAAACGGCCAAACTCCGGTCCCGTTCTCTCTAAATCCATCTGGTCAATTTCGGAAAGTTGGTCTATCCTCAACGCTGCGCTAATTCGAAGACAGACCGGGAGGCGATAAACCATGCGATCCCTGCTCATTATCATCCTTGGAGGATTTCTCGTGTTGGCCGGCATTCAAACATACGGTTATCAGGCGGAGGTTTCTGTTGACACGGGCCAGGACTTGGGAGCAATCAACCCCGACATTTACGGGCATTTTATCGAGCATCTCGGACGCTGTATCCACCAGGGGATTTGGGCGGAGATTCTTCGGAATCGCAAGTTCTGGGGCGATGACAATTCCGATTATGGTGTGCCGAGTCCCTGGCGGGCCGAGGGGGAAACGGAGGGCGTGAGTTACCTTCACGACAATACGGTTTTCTATTCGGGCGGGCAGTCACAGCGCGTTCGGATTGAGCGTGAGGACGTGCGGGCCGGTGTCCGACAGGATGGGATCGACCTTCGCGGCGGCATGAAATATCACGTGCGCCTGGTTGCTTTGCAGCGAGGAACGGAACTGCCGGTATGCGTTGAAATCACAAAGGCGGATGAGACCCTGGCGAAAGTGGAAATCCTGCTCACCTCTCACGATTGGAAAATGTATGAAGCTACCTTGGATATCAAAGAGCCGGTTACCGGCGCATCATTCAGAATAACAGCCATGAAGCCGTGCGAGTTTTGGATCGGGGCGGTATCGCTGATGCCGGATGATGCCGTGGAGGGGATGCGACGCGATGTAATCGAGGCGATCCGCCGCGTTCATCCGGCGAATGTCCGCTGGCCCGGCGGGAACTTTGTGTCGGGATATCACTGGAAAGACGGAATCGGCGACCGGGACAAAAGACCCACCCGTATGGACCGGGCGTGGAATGCCATCGAACCGAATGACTTCGGCATCGATGAGTTCATGGCATTCTGCCGACTGGTTAGTACGAAACCCTATGTCGTGGTGAACACCGGCAATGGAACCGCGCAAGAGGCCGCGGAACTTGTGCAATACTGCAATGGTTCTTCCTCTACGACTTACGGTGCACTGCGGACACAGAACGGGCATCCGGAACCGTACAACGTGAAGTTGTGGGGAATCGGCAACGAGATGTACGGCAACTGGCAAATCGGCCATGTGGATGCGGAGACTTACGCGCGACGGCATATCGAGTTCGCCAAGGCAATGTCGGCCGGAGATCCGACACTTACCCTGGTGGCGGTCGGGGAGGGAAATCCACGTTGGGATGAACCCATGTTTCGTATCGCGGGTGAACATTTCGACCTGTACTCCTATCACCATTACACGGGGGATATCGAGAATCCGAGACAGTATTCCGAGACCGAGGTCGAACAGCGCCGTTACTGGCACATTGTCGGAATGCCGGTCTGGTTGGAGAGCAAGTTTACGGAGCTGGGTAAGTTTGTTGAGCAGAACAAACCTGAGAATAAACAAATCGGGCTGGCGTTCGATGAGTGGAATGTCTGGCTGCCGGAAACAGCTCCGGGGATCGAGCAGGATTACAAACTCCGCGAGGCCATCTATGCGGCGGGTGTGTTTCATGCGCTCCATCGCCATAATGACACATTCGCGCTGGCGAACCTGGCGCAGCTGGTGAATGTGCTTGGGGCAATCAAGACCACACAGACCGAGGTTGCCTCAACACCGCTTGCCCTGGCGTTTGAACTGTACACCACATCTTTCGGGACAAAGCGGGTGCAATGCCGGACAAGCAGCCCGTCTCACACCGGACCGGAACGGGAGGTTCCCCTGCTGGATGCTTCCGCGGCCCTGACCGAGGACGGCAGGATTCTGACCATCGCGCTCGTGAACCGTCATCCCGAAGAATCGGCGCAGATCACGCTGAACCTGAAGGGATGGAAGGTACAATCCAAGGTCGAAAAGGCCGCAATTGTCGGGGAGAGTTACCTTGCCGCAAATGTCCCGGGCCGGCCGGAACAGGTAAAGATTCAGAAAGAAGAGATCGAACTGGATCCATCAAACCCGGTTGTGGAAATTCCGGCGCACGGAGTTGTGATTTTTCGGATCAAGGGACGATAGGATTGCGGATTGGGGGGAATATGCGGGATTGCCGTCAGTCCGGCGCATATCGGAGTCCGAAATCGCGTGGGGTCTCGTTTACAAAATCGCGAAAAGCGGACAGGATTTCAGAAAACAATGTGTATGGAGTTTTGAAAGGAGAACACAATGGTGAACGATGGGGTTTCGCGAAGAGATTTTCTTCAGACATCCGTGGTGGGCGCATCCGCGCTGACTCTGGGTGTGACCGGAGCATCGAAAGCGCTGGGCGCCAATGACGAGGTGGTGCTCGGCTTTATCGGTGTGGGGGGGCGCGGGGGCCGACTGCTGAAAGGCCTTCTCGACATGAAAGGAGTCCGCGTGAGTGCCATCTGCGATTTGAAGCAGGAGCGGGTGGACGAGAATAAAGAGGTTGCCGCGCAGTGGAAGCCGAAAGGGTATCTCGATTTCCGTCAAATGCTCGACAAGGAAAAACTCGATGGGGTCATTGTGGCGACCGAGGTCGGCAATCACGCGAAATGTGTTGTGCCGGTGCTCGAAGCCGGGCTGAACTGTTTCAGCGAAAAGCCGATGGACTGCACGGTGGAGAAAGTCGATTCCATTGTGAAAGCCGCACGCGCATCCAAGGGAAAGTACCAAGTGGGATTTCAGCGTCGATACAACCCGATTTTCCGCGATGCGATCGCGAAGATTCACAGCGGGGAGTTCGGCGACGTTTATTTCCTTCAGGGGCACTGGCATTGGGAATGGGAAGTCGGCGGGTCGAGCTGGGTCGCGAATGTGGATATGTCCGGCGGGGAAATTGTGGAGCAGGCCTGCCACCACATGGATGTCATGAACTGGGTGATGAAGAATCAGCATCCGCTGTACTGTGTCGCGATGGGGGCCACCATGTCCCCGAAAGCCAAAGAGAGTCCGCACGAACACATTACCGAGGACCACTCCGCCGCCATCTTTGAATTCCCGGGCGGGGTCAAGTTCTCTTACACCCATCTGTTCTACTGCCCGAAGCAGTTCACCGGCGAGCAACTTCGTGTCTACGGAAACAAGAACGGCGTTGACCTGCGGATGGGGAATTTCTACGACAGCAAGAATCCCGATGAGCCGCTCGATGAAAGCCAGCCGAACTGGGACGCGGGAACCATCGAAGAACTTGAATCCTTCGTGAACGATGTGTGCCGTAACGGCAAGAGGGCCGTGAGCAACGAGGACACCGGGCGCGTGTCTACCTTCATGTCTTTGATGGCGCGAAAGGCCATGTACAACCGGGAAACCAAGAAGTTTGTACCGACTGTGGTTGCCTGGGAGGATATGGGATCGGATCTGGGGTAAGACAAAGTAAAGTAAAGTTGAAAGAGAGCGGGCCATGGCCAAGTGAACAGGCATGGCCCGCGTTGTTTTGAATTGGTCGGAAGTTCCGCTTAAGAATATTGGATTCAGAGGGGGATGCCAGGCACAGAGGCCTATCCTGCCAGTAGGCTAGGCATCCCTGCCGGGCATTCAGCGTTCGATCCGAACGCAATGGTCCACGGATTGAACAATCCCTTCAATGCTTGCGTGGACCGGACAGCCCAGCTGACCGGCAGGGATCTCGCCGATCACATCGCCGACACGGACCCGGTCTCCCGGTTTCACTGTCGGTTGGGTTGGAGCACCGATGTGCTGCGACAGAGGGATTTCCACGCGGCACGGCTGGGGAATATCTGCAACCAGGGGACCGGTGTTATTGAACATTTTCAGGCCCAATTTTCGCATCAAGTTGGACACGGGGATTTTCCGGTCGCGGATGAGCGGATGGGGATCGCGAGGTTGTGCGGGCGGAGTCCAGCGAACATCGCTTTTTCTGACAATGTTCTTGCCACATACACAGACATTCTTCGGGTCTAACTCTTCAGGGCAGGAATACATGGTGCACAGGTTACACTCGCAGCAGAACTCCGTGCCCAGCAATTGGCCCAAGTGGTCATCTACAAATCCCAGTGTCCGCATGGCTTTGTGGGGTTCAATCGGGTGACCGAGAAGATACCTGGGGCAGAGTTCTGTGCAGAAGGAACACTGATCGCACGCCGAACGTCCGATCCTGTTGATAGTGTTTTGATCCCGAAGATAGCGGATCGCAACCGGGTGATCCCTGGGCAATACAATCAGGCCGCCGGTGGTTTTCGTAATGGGCGTACTGAGATCCTCTTGCAGTCGGCCCATCATGACACCGCCGGAGAGGACAATCGCATCCCGAACCGTCACTCCACCCGCGAGATCAATGGTCTCACGAAAGCTCATCCCGATGGGGACCTGCACCGTCACCGGATCGGCAACTGCTCCGGCGATGGTGAGATACTTTGTGGTTACCGGCTTTGCTCTCGAAAGGTTTAGAATGCTCTCCACATTCTGGACCAGCACATTGACATCCGGCGGAAGTTGCCGCGGGCGGATGGCAGCGCCTGTCACTTCATAAACCAGGATGAACTCATCACCCGCGGGGTAAAAATCGCCCAGCTTGTGGATACGGATCGACGAGGGCAGACAAGCCGAAAGGCGCTGAATCACATCCGTGTACTTATATTTGACGGCAATAATTCCCTCTCGTGCTCCCACCGCTTCCATCACCGAGACAATTCCATTGACGATTTCCTGTGGGAATGCTTTCAGCAGTTCCTTGTCTTTGTGCAGAAGCGGCTCGCATTCGGCGGCATTGAGGATGAATCTGTCCACCGGGCGTTTCAGTTTCTTATACATGGGGAATCCGGCTCCCCCGGCCCCCACAATACCGCAGCGGCGGGCGGTTTGGATCAACGGCGACTTTTCCACAGTCATTTTGTCGGCATCCGATTCTGCGAATTGGATAGTTTTGCGCCACCGTCCGCTGTCGTCAATGGCAGAAGGATGCTGCCTATACTGGACAGTCGTACCGCTTTGCCTGACACTGAGAGGCGTGTCGGTTCCGCAGAACCACGGGAAAGGATTCGATTCCGATGAATATCGAGGCTCTGATTGAGGAACACGCCAGGCTGATGGCGGAAGAACTGCTCAATGCCGCCGAGTGGGCCAAGTCGGAGGAGGATATCTGTCACGCCTGCAACTCCCTGATCGACAAGTTTGTGAAGGAGGCGGGCCTTGCAGTCAGGGGATGGCATGAATACGGCTTGGCGGGTGGGCGACTCGATTCCAAATACGGTGGGGTTGTGATCGAGTATAAGTTCCCCAAGGGCAGCGGCAAACTGACCGAGGACCCGAATTCACCGGGCGTCAAAGCGGTTGTGGAGCAGATTAAGAGACGGTTTGAGGATCTGAATGCCGAGGAGCATGTCGCGCCGGAACGCATTCTCGGTGTCGGCTGCGATGGGAACATGATCGTTTTCGTGCGACACAGCGGAAAACAGTTCGTAGTCGATCCCCCTCAGCGGGTCAGTTTTCACGCTATTGAGCGACTTCTGCGCGCCCTGATCTCTGTGGGAGCGCGCGGCGTTTCGTTCACACCGGAGAATCTCGCCCTCTATTTCGGTTCGGAGAACAAGATCGCCCAGGATGGGATCCAATGCTTCTATGATGTTCTTCACAAAACGGACAATCCGAAGGCGCTGACTTTTTTTCGGCAGTGGCAGATTCTGTACGGTGAAGTCTGTGGGTACGATCTCCACGGGCAAAATACTCGAATCCGGACACTTGCGCGACATTACGGAATCGACAATCCGAATACGGCCGAACTCCTGTTCGCGGTCCATACATACTACGCGATTTTCATCAAACTTCTGGCGGCGGATATTCTGACATCCTACCCAATGCTCGCGCCACGGGCCATGAAACGTGTGCTGGCGTCGCCTACGTCCGAGGCATTGCGCGATCATCTTCGCGACATTGAGCGGGGTCGGATATGGTCTGAGTTGGGGATTCACAATTTCTTGGAAAGCGATCTCTTTTCCTGGTATCTCGATGCCTGGGATGACCGTTGTGACAAGGCGATCCGAGGCATGGTCCAGAATCTCGATCAATTCGATCCGACCACGCTCAGCGCAGAGCCGACCGAGTCACGTGACCTTCTCAAACAGCTCTATCAGCAGTTGTTTCCTCGTTCCGTGCGGCATGACTTGGGAGAGTATTACACCCCCGACTGGCTGGCCGAACTCGTGTTGGATGAGTTGGGCTATGACGGCAATCCCGATAAACGGTTGCTTGATCCGGCTTGCGGATCCGGCACATTTCTGGTTGCGGCGATCAATCGGGTCAAAAAATGGTTCGAAGAACACCGATTCGACTGCGGATTTCGCGAAGATGTTCTACTGCAGAGAATTGTCGGCAACATCATCGGTTTCGATCTCAATCCGCTGGCGGTCATGGCCGCGCGAACCAATTACTTCATCGCAATCTTCAACCTGTTGCGCTACCGCGATCGTATTGAAATCCCCATCTATCTGTGCGATTCAATCATGACACCATCGGAATACGGGGATCTCTTCACCGGAGGCGACAACAAAACCCGTATGTTGAAAACCTGCGCCGGAGATTTTGTTATCCCCAATGAAATCGCCAAGAACCGCGAACAGGTCGGCCGCTACACCGATACAATCGAGTTGTGTATCCGACAGGATTATTCCGCAGATGAATTCCTCGGATATTGTCGGCAGCAAGGCATTCCGACCGGCGAAACGGAAACCCATAAGCAACTCTATAGACAGATGGAAGCGTTGAACAAAGAGAATAAGAATGGGATCTGGGCGCGGATTATCAAGAATGCTTTCGCGCCGCTCTTTGTCGGCAAGGTGGACTATGTGGCCGGGAATCCGCCCTGGGTGAATTGGGAGAGTCTGCCGGATGGGTATCGGCAATCAACGGCTCCGTTATGGCAAGAGTATGACCTTTTCCGTCATAAGGGATATCGCGCGAAATTGGGTGCAGGCAAAGATGATTTGTCGATTCTAATGACCTATGTCGCTCACGATGTATATCTGGCTGACGGAGGGCGATTGGGGTTTCTGATCACCCAATCTTTGTTCAAAACCGTTGGAGGTGGGGAGGGATTTCGCACGTTGCAGTACAAGAGAAATGGAAAGACTTTTTATCTTGCACCTGTTATCGTCCATGATCTCAGCGATTTCCAACCATTTGAGAAGGCAACAAACCGAACAGCCGTTATTGTTGTGAAGAAAACAAGGAGAGTGTTCAAATACCCAGTCCGATACATAACGTGGTGGAAATCCAAATCAGGCAGAATCTCTCCCGATATGCCTCTTGATGAAGTCCTCAAGAACACGGTGCGAAAGGAATTCGGAGCGCAGCCGATCAATATCGATCAGATTACATCTCCATGGCTGACTGCTCCCAAGCGAGTATTGCCCGCTATTCAAAAGGTGGTTGGGAAGAGTACTTACAGGGCTTATGAGGGGAGCAACACATGCGGCCTGAACGGTTGCTTTTGGGTACGCATCCTTTGTGTCAAACCGAACGGCGAGCTGCTGATCGAGAATCTGAACAATATCGGCAAGATCAAGGTGGAACAG
>JAKPRU010001203.1 GCA_029557025.1 Candidatus Omnitrophota bacterium
CGAAACGCGCCTCGTTCAGCTGCAGGAAAGTGCAGTCTCCGAAAACGAACGCGCGGAAATAAACAGGCTGGGCAAATTCTGGAACTCCCTTATATTCAGTCTCCGTCAGATTCAAAGAGATCCGCCCGCATCAGGGACCGCTGTGCCGCAGAATCTTCAGGAGGATATCGACAGACTTCGAACCCAGACGCAGTCCGTGTATCAATCCACACTGGAAACGATGTCCGCCGCCGTGGAAAGGTCCCGAAAAACCAGTGACGCTGCGATATGGATCATGGGATGTTCCGTGTTTGTCGCTCTCTCCATCAGCATTCTGGTTTCATTTCTTATCTATCGTTCCATTTCCAATCCCCTGCATCATCTGACCGAGGGAACTCGGGCTATTGCGGAGGGCAAATTCTATTACCGCCTGGATACCTCTCGAAACGATGAATTTTCCCAGCTCGCCAAGGATTTCAACACGATGACGCGTCGGCTCAACGAACTGGACGAGCTGAAAAAAGATTTTGTATCCCATGTCTCGCATGAGTTGAAATCGCCGTTGGCGTCCATGCAGGAAACCATTCAGCTCATGCTGGGGGGAATCCCGGGGCCGCTTACGGACAAACAGAGACGGCTTCTGGATCTGAATCTTCAAAGCGGCCAGCGCCTTATGTCGATGATCGGCAACCTCCTCGATCTCTCCAGGATAGAGGCCGGTGTTATTCAATATGAGATGAAGGAGCAGGACCTGATTCCCCTTGTTCAGAGAGCCATTGCGGAAATCGAGGTTCAGGCCCAGGAACGGGAGATACAGATTGCGATCGACTGTCCCGAGACGCCTCTGACGGTAGAATGTGATCCCGGTCGCATCATGCAGGTTCTGATCAATCTTGTTGGAAATGCGGTCAAGTTCTCTCCTAAAAAGGGGATCGTGCGCGTTAAAATTGAGAGAGTTCCGGAGGTTCCGCAGGATATGCCTCAAAATAGAAGGAACCTGGTCCTGCACCCCGGAAGCGGGAAGGAGTATGCACTGGTGACCGTGACCGACTATGGGCCCGGCATTCCCGATTCTGATAAGGAAAGGGTCTTTGAGAAATTTCACCAGGTTCGCCGGGAAAACAAAATACCCGGGCAGGGGGCAGGATTGGGGCTGGCTATT
>JAKPRU010001217.1 GCA_029557025.1 Candidatus Omnitrophota bacterium
GTCTTCCATCCGGAATTGGTCCCGTTGGAGGTGTTCGCCAACAGCAGGCCTGATTGACCGGTTGTCAAATGGCTTGGAGTGTTTGCGGAGGCGATGGTGATTTGGTTTTCTTCGACGTCCGAAATGGTGAGTCCGGATACCCGTTCAATACCGCTGTAGGCCGTAATTGTCTGTGTAGACGGACTCGCCCCGTGTATATTACTCGCCTGCATCCGAAAGGAATAGGGCGCATTAGGCAGGAGTCCCGTCTGTACCCAGGAAGTTTCGTTAGCCCCGGTCGTATGCTGCAAGGTGACCGGAGAACCCGTCCCCGGATCGGAATAGAGGACAAAACCACTTTCATCGATAGCGTTATCCTGCCAGGACCAGGTCAGGCGGTCTTCTCCACGGCTTGACGCGTGTACTAAAGAGGGCCCTTTCGGGGTCAGTCCCCTTGCTTGGATCACGAATCCTGTGGCCTCGCCCAATGGCGGCTCCCAGAATTGTACCCAATCCGAAGAGACAAGACCATCCCCGTTCGGTGCAGAAGCGCCCGCAACATAGACCGACCCGCTTGGACTCGTTGCCACTGAGACTCCATAATCCGTGCCGATTCCTCCAAAATGCCGGGACCACATGTAAGCCCCGTCGCCGCCGAATTTGACCAGAGCAGCTTTTGGGCTTTCATACCAGCCAGCGCTGTTCTCCCAATCTTCCAAGTCTGAAGTGCAGGTGATGTAGGCGTCCCCCTGTGAATCTACGGTCATTCTGAAGTCAGCATCGAATAAACCCATATCCCCAACTTGTCCGTGAAGCAGGGTTGACCATAGATGATTTCCTTCTGCATCGAACTTGATGAGATATCCGCCGGCATATTCATCGGGATCCGACGTTATCCAACCTCCGTGCACCCATGGTTGTGGCATTCCCATCTCCAGACTTCCACAGGCGTAGACATTACCTGATGCGTCCGACGCCACATCCCATCCCTCCTCAAATCCCACCGTACTGCCGAGATAAGTAGACCACAGGTGCGTTCCCGCCGCATCCATCTTCATTACAAAGGCATTCGTTTGATCACCGGGGTTGCCCGGGAAAGTGATATTCCATCCTCCACTTATCCAGCCGTCAGAGGCTGTCGATCCCGTAATCAGAATATTTCCCTCCAGATCAGCGGTGATACCTCGTATTTCCGCACCGTATGGGATAGGAGAAAACTGCTTTTCCCAGAGATGCGTGCCATCAGGGGAGAATTTGTGAATGAGAGTGGAAGACCCGGAGTTTCGATTTTCTCCTACCAGGACATTGCCGTCCTTGTC
>JAKPRU010001222.1 GCA_029557025.1 Candidatus Omnitrophota bacterium
GTGCAATTGCCGTGCCGGATTTTATTGTGTGATCTAACCTACTGAATACACAGGGGTTATGGCGAGAAGGGAACCGTTGACAAAATGGCGAGTGTACTTCATAATGAAATGTCACAATTTCATTATGAAGGATTTCTTATATGAAGGCATCGGACCTTGAATTGAAGGAGCTGATCGAGTTCGGCGACGGGCGGATTGACTTGCAGGGCCGTCGTCTTGTTCTTCACAGTATCAACGCATTCGCCCAGTTGCGCAGGGATTTGCTCGAAATGGTCGGTTTGGAACGGATGCGGCGGATTCTAACGCGATTCGGCTATTTCTGGGGGCAAGCGGACGCCGCCGCCATGAAACGGGTCTTCGAGTGGGACAATGTAATCGAATGGCTTAAAGCCGGGCCCAGGCTGCATACGATCCAGGGTGTTGCGCGAAGCGTCGTGAAATCGGTCAGCCTGGATGAATCGAGCGGCCGATTTCGGATGGAGGTGATCTGGCATGACTCCGGCGAAGCGGAGGAGCAGCTGCTCGAACTTGGAAAAACGGACTACCCGATCTGCCGTATGTTGGCCGGCTATGCCAGTGGGTACTGTTCGTTCTGCGTCGGGCGAGATGTCTATTTCATCGAAGAGAAATGTCGCGCGAAAGGAGACCGTGTGTGTTCCGCTATCGGTATGGATCGCGATTCGTGGGGAGAGGAACTTAAAACTGTCCTCCCGTATTTCCAGTCGGAAGATATCCAAAGCACAATCCGAAATCTAACACGGGAGTTGCGCCGAAAGACCCGTGAAATGGCGCAGCAGCGGAAGCGACTGGATTTGTTGGAACGGCAGGTTAATCCTTCCTTTGTGGAGGTCCACAGCGCGTCCTTTCGACGTGTCCTCGACCTGGCTAGTCGGATCGCTCCGTTTGACACATCCGTTCTCATTACCGGCGAAAGCGGTGTCGGAAAGGAGGTTCTTGCGCGTTATATTCATTTTCTTTCCAAGCGGTCTAAGCAGGTGTTTGTCGCTGTCAATTGCGGAGCCTTGCCGGAAACATTACTCGAAAGCGAATTGTTCGGACACAAAGCGGGATCGTTTACCGGCGCAACGCGCGACCGTGTGGGATTATTTGAGCAAGCGCAGAAAGGAACGGTTTTTCTCGACGAGATTGGAGATGTCTCACCGGCCATGCAGCTGAAACTCCTTCGCGTCTTGCAGGAAAAGGAGATCATGCGTGTCGGCGAAAGTATCCCTCGAAAAATAGACATCCGTGTTATTTCGGCTACCAATCGGGATCTTTCCGAGGCGATACGGGAAGGACGGTTTCGCGAGGATCTGTACTACCGTTTGGGAGTAATCGAAATTGAAGTGCCGCCGTTACGTGAGCGGAAAGAGGACATTCTGCCTCTGGTTCGACATTTTGTACAGAGATTCTCCAGGAAATTTCAATTTCCGGAATTGCGGCTGGATGCCACCTGCCTGGATATTCTTCAGGCGTATTCCTGGCCCGGTAATGTCCGGGAACTGGAAAATGCAATTGAGCGGGCTGCTGTTCTATCCCGGGATGGTGTGATTCTTCCTGAATGTCTACCGCCTGCCATTCAGCATTCCGGCTTTTCCGGCATTACCAGTGGCCGTGCCACATCCACGTTGGCCGAAATGGAAAATAGTTATATCCGTGCGGTATTAAAACAGACTGGAGGAAACCGCACCAAAGCCGCCAAAATTCTCGGCATCAGCCCCGCTACGTTATGGCGGAAGTTGAAGGGTTAATCCCGGTGGAACAGGCCTCCCTGTCTGGTTGCTTCCCAGTGGGACAGGCGTCTCTGCCGGTCAGCCTCACAAATAAGTGGGTGATCGCAAGTCCAGTGTTTTCAGGAAGCGGGAAACGGGGATCGAACCCGCGACCCTCAGCTTGGGAAGCTGATGCTCTGCCAACTGAGCTATTCCCGCCTGTTTTCTATTCCACTCTCCAAAACAATCCTAGGAACCACAGCCGCTTCTGTCAAGATGTTCCTCCTCCAAACGCTGGCCCCTCCTCCAAAATCCTCTTTTCCTGCACCAGCATTGTGAAATCCAACACCGCACTCGAATGGGTGAGCGCCCCCACAGAGATAATGTCCACGCCCGTGCGGGCAATCCGCTCCACCGTCTCAAGAGTCACACGCCCCGAGACCTCCAGTTTACATTTCCCTCCGACAAGCTGCACCGCTGCGGCTATTTTGTCAATCGGGAAATTGTCCAGCATGATTCGGTCTACGTTTGCTTGAATCGCTTCAATAACCTCTTCCAGATTGCGCGTTTCTACCTCCACCGCATACCGGTCTCCCCAGCGGTCCCGAACCAGCCGCACCGCCTGTTGAATCCCCCCGGCGGCGTCGATATGGTTTTCCTTAATCAGAACCATATCATAGAGGCCATTGCGGTGATTTTTTCCGCCCCCCATGCGCACCGCGTATTTCTGCAGGTCACGCCAGAGGGGTGTTGTTTTGCGGGTATCGCAGATTTCCACATGCCGGCCGGATACACAGTCCACAAACCGGCGTGTCAAAGTCGCCACACCCGACAGCCAGCCCAGGAAGTTCAGCGCAACTCGCTCACCCAGAAGGATGGAAAGAAGCGGTCCTTGAATCCGGGCCACCCGT
>JAKPRU010001228.1 GCA_029557025.1 Candidatus Omnitrophota bacterium
TTGTGCAACACCCTATCCAATACCCAATTCGCCATGACCAGCCCGATCTGGATTACGGTAGCCGACCGACCACAGGAGATTCATCAGGAGAACGTCGAATTCTTCCGCGATTGGCTTCATGCAGTCGAGAAAGCGTTACCGGGATATCGCGAAAGACTCACCGCAGCCGGAGAATTCGGCTCGGAAGATTATCTACGGCAGTGTGAAGATCAGGCACGGGAGTTTATCGAGAAGGCCATGGGGAGGTTGGAGGAGATTGCGGGACACTGATTGCATCTCACCGGCAAGATGTCGGTGCCACCCGTAAGAAACCCTCACCCCAACCCTTTCCCGGAGAGAGAGGGAGAAAGAAAAGGCTCTACCGGTGTAGCGGCCATTCACGTAAGGGCAATTCTTGAATTGCCCCTACAGCCATCATTCCCACGAAATTCATCACCCACGAAACATTCTATCGTCATTCCGGTGAAAGACGGAATCCAGGCCGATCTGTTTACTTCCCCCCGACCTTAAAGTCCGCCTCTACAATCTCGCTGTCCTTATACCCCAGCCGGCACGCCACGGCCCGCAGACGCGCGCTGTTCTCCAGGCGGAACGGATGCGAGTAAAGTAGCCAATGCGGTTTCTCGCCGGTATCCGTTGTATAAGCGATGGACGCTCCTTCTGTGGGGCAGCTGATTTCAACTGACACCGGCTTCTCAAATGTGCCTCCCGCCGGAACGATTTTCGGCGATTCGGTTACGGACCATACGCCACCGGGTCGGACACGCTCATTCAATTCATCCTCCGGGACGAATGCGAGATCGTCGATCTCGTCCATCCATTTCTTCAACGCTTTCCGCATTCTCTTCAATACCGGGCGGCATTCACGCCGCCCTGCGAGGTTGTTGATCTCATGCGGGTCCTGCGTGATATCGTACAACTCCTCTTTCGGCTTTTCGGGGAGGAAGAACAGTTTTTGCGGTCCCTTCAGTTCGCCGGTCTTATTCAGCAGACGCATTTCCTGCATCGTCGGCATCTCCTCCATATAATGAATGTACTGCGCATACGGTTTTCCCGGCTGGAAATTGCGGATGTACTTGTACTGTTTGTCGCGGACGGCGCGAATGATATCGTACGTTTCATCCATGCGGTCCCGTGCGCCATAGATGTACTTGCGGGGAGGCGTGTCCTGTTCGCCGAGAAATGCCTGTCCCTGCATGGTCTTCGGAACGGGAATACCGGCTATTGAAAGAACCGTAGGAGCAAAATCTACAAAGCTGACCAGGCGGTCGGATGTGGTTCCCGGCTCGATCACGCCCGGCCATCGGATAATAAACGGTACATGAAGGCCCGAATCATAAAGCCAGCGTTTCGCCCGAGGTAATCCACGACCGTGATCGCTGAAAAAGAACACGATCGTGTTCTCTGCGAGGCCATCATCTTCCAATTCCTTCAAGAGGTCGCCAATCTTGTAATCCATCGCCGTAATCAGATCGTAATACCGTGCCCAGTCATTTCGAGTAATCGGCGTGTCGGGATAATACGGGGGAACCCTGGCGTCGTCGGGATTGTGTCGCTCTTCCGGCTTGAGAGCCGCGATATTCTTTGCAAACTCCTCCGGAGTGGCACGAATCTCACTCTCATGAGTAACCGTCTGGTTGAACACGGCGAAGAACGGCGTGTTCGCCGGTCGATTGCGCCAGTGGGCTACCCGGCTGCATTCATCCCACGCCGTGATCGGCGAATCAAAATTGTAGTCGGTCTTGAAATTATTCGTGCAATAATACCCCGCTGCGCGCAAGTATTCCGGGAAACATTTCACATAGGAAGGAGGCACACCCTGGCAACGCATATGATGGGTTCCGATCGAACACGGATACATGCCGGTAATCAATGCGGACCGGCTCGGCGCACAAACCCCGGCAACGGAAAAAGCATTGCTGTACCGAACCCCCTGCGAAGCGAGCCGGTCGATATTCGGAGTGATCGCCCACATGTCCCCGTAGCATCCGAGATCGGGACTCATATCCTCCGTCGTGAGCCAGAGGATATTGGGGCGGCCGACTTGTTCACTCCGAACACCGGCGGGAGACATCACACTCATTGCCGCCGCGCAGGCAGTCCCATAGAGAAAATCACGCCGGTTGATCCGACAACCATTATCATCGTTCATCCTGTCATCTCCTGTCTGATTTTAAACCGGTCCGCCCAGAAAGCCCTCGTGGTAAAAGACCGGCCGATAGCCGTGTTCTGTCACAAAACGGATGGCCGTATCCAGGCGCTGGGCGTGGTCCGGTATGTAATTTACGTAGAAAGGCCAGAAATACTGCTCATGCGTGAACAGGTCCATAATCTCCGCGGTATTCGGATCCTGGGTAAGCGGTTCCAGTGTGGAGACAATTTGCTCAAACGGCACATTGTTACAAACAATGTCTACTCGTGAGAACACAATTCCACTGTCGAAATCCATTAACGCGTCGTGCCGGGAAAGGTACTCCGAACGCACATCATCCAGGCAGTAATTGACATCCCAGCCTCTGTCGTTTGGAACAAAATAGCCGCTCAGCACACGCACCCCCCGCGCATACAGAGGCCGAAACAGGGGGGGCGGGATCATCCCCCAATGAATCACTGTCGGCGGCGAAAGGGTCTGCTCACCTGCAAACCGAATGATCTGTTCACTGACTTTATCCAGATCGCCGATGAGTTGTGTTTCAGACGCATACTGATACGGGCGGTCGGGGTCGTTCGCATAAGCATGAAAAGCCAGCCGGAGCCAATCGGCATTGTCTTTCCATTCACCTTTGTAGCGATCCGGGAATTGGAGCAGATCGAATCCGTCTTCCGTCGTGTAATAGATATTCAATACAAAGCGCGCGCCATATCGCTTGTGCAGTCCCTGGAGAATGTTCAGATAGAAACAGTCGAAAAGGGAAGCATACTGTTTCTGGGCGACATCCCGAAGGAAGAAACTGTTGTCGTCGATAGAGAAACGGTAACGCGGCTTGGAGTAGCGATCCCAGACAACCCTGATTCGATGTTCCTGCCGGCCCAGGCTTCCCTGGGAGACAGCGACGATCTCGGTTTCTCGTTCCCGCAGGACGGTATACGCAAGGAATCGATTCCCTTCCCTGCGTGCCGGGACTCCGTTGACCGTCACGGTATCGCGTAACGGCGCATTCCCGACCACCTGAATCCGCAGGGCACCCGGCATGTCCTCGCCGTGGCGGTGATTCAACACGGCTCCATGAAAAGGTTCTTCGATTGTCAACATGGGTCCCGATGCCTCCGTGGAGGAAATGAATGTACCGGCCAGTGCGAATCCGGCTGCGCCCGTGGCGCAGGCCAAAAATCCGCGACGATGGAGAACTGCCCGTCGAACCATCTTGCATCTTCTCCTGTCTGCCGGTTGATTCTCAAACTGGCGGAGCCACAAGATCGCTCCGAAATGATTGGGGAAGCATACCAGATCCGGGGGTGGCATTCCATATTCTCTCGATGTTCTCCGGGAAGGACCTTGAACACTAGCCGCATTTCAAAAAATCTGTGAAAGTATCCCCAAAACGTACAATCAAAGGAGTGACCAAGCGATGGATCGAACCGAGATGAATCGTCGAGATTTTATGAACCAAACCGCCAAGACCGCCACAGTCGCCGCATTGGCCGGGATGATTGCAAAACCGGCCTCCTCACGAGTACTCGGAGCCAATGACACCATCCGAATCGGGATTATCGGGACCGGCGGGCGCGGCCAGTGGGGGATGAAAGAGTGCATCGCGGCAGGCGCGCAGATCGCCGCCGTGTGCGATGTCTGGGATGTCCGGCGAAATGCCGCCAAGGCAAAAGCAAAGGAACTCGGCGGCGGCGACCCGGACCCCTACCTGGATTATCAGGACCTTCTCGCCCGGGAAGACATCGACGGCGTATACATCGCGGTCCCGGACCACTGGCATCACGATACCCTGATCGATTCGGTCAAAGCGGGCAAAGATGCCTACTGCGAAAAGCCGTTCTCGAAAAGCATTGAGGAAGGCAAGAATATGGTCAAAGAGGTCCGCAAAACCGACCGGATTGTCCAGGTCGGCAATCACCGCCGCAGCGGGGACCACTGGCTTCGCGCACGGGATGTTATTCGATCCGGCAAGATCGGCAAGGTGGCGTGGGTGCGCGTATTCGATACGCGGGACTGGTCCCGGGGCGACCCGTTCCTCAATGAGGAATTTCACGGTGAAGTCGACTGGAAACGATTTTGCGGCAAAGCGCCCAAGCAGCCGTTCGATGTCAAACGATTCCTTGCCTGGCGTTGGTTCTGGGACTTTGCCGGTGGCCTGACTACGGATATCGGCGCGCACATGATCGATATTGTCCAATGGTTGATGGACGCCGAAGGACCCAAAAGCGCCGCCTCGAACGGAGGAAATTACTACTTCGATTTCTGGCAGACTCCCGATGTGGTGAATAATGTTCTTGACTACGGAACATTCCTGGCTAACTTTGATGTCCAGTTTGTCAACGGCCATGATGATGTCGGCGGAACTTTTTACGGTTCCGAAGGAGTCCTTGTAGTCAACGGACATCACCGAGTCTACCTGCGAGTCGACAACAAGGAAACCCCCGATATTGATGAGTCGAAACAGCCTGTCGAGGAATGGCAGGGAAAATACGAGGGACCTGCGCATGTGCGTAATTGGCTTGACTGCATGAGAACCCGCAAGGAACCCAATTCGCCGGTGGAAGTGGGCCATAAGGTCATCTGCGCCGCGCACCTCTGCAACCTCTCGTACCGGAACGGTAAAACCATGTTCTACAATCCGGAAACTCAGGACTATTGTTGACACTCAGGAGTCGATACAGGGTAGCGGTTCGACACCACTCGAACCGCTACCCTGAGATTCACAATATGACTCCGTACGCGACATAAATCCTTCGTTAAAAGGAAACCGTCCCGCCATGAAAACACTTTTTGCCTTCCTCCTCGCCGTCGCGCCGATTCTCACCGTATCCGCCGCTGAAACCACTACGGAATACGGCCGGAAAACCGCAAGTGTTCTCTACCCGCGCACTCTCTCCGATAACGCGCTCGCCAACATTCAGAAATACCAGTGGGCAAAAGATATCCGGGAATCCATCGTTAAAAAGGCCGAGAAATGGAAAGAAGCGTCCGATGAGGACCTGTGGAACATGATGTTCGGTTCAACTCTCCACCGATCCTGGATGGTCTGGTCCGACGGCTTCTGCCCCCAGTGCAAGAAAGATGTGAAAATGTATTCCTGGAAGATGGACCCATGGGAGCATCCATTCAAGGTCCAATGCCCTCACTGTAATGCCCTGTTCCCGACGAACGATTTCGCGGCCTATTACCGTTCCGGCATTCATCCGCTCGGACGCGGAGTGTTCGACCCCGGTATTGCGGATCGCTCGCTTCTGTTCAATGCAGATCACCCCGATTCGGCCGATCCCCTCCACCTGTTCGGCGTGGATGATGGAAACGGTTATATAGACAACGGCAAGAGATGGCGTTTTATCGCTGCTTACCTGATCTATGGCCAGTGGAAAAGATTAGTCGTTGACGGGATTGTCAATCTGAGCGAAGCCTATTTCGTGACCCAGGATCCCATTTACGCGCACAAAGCCGCCATCCTTTTAGACCGTGTGGCGGATGTCTACCCATCCTTCGATTTTAAGGAGCAGGCTGTCTGCTATGAACGGAAACTCGGCTCCAACGGGTATGTCTCCATGTGGCATGATGCCTGCGAAGAGGTCCGTGAACTGGCACAGGCCTACGACAGGATTTTTGACGCACTACCCGGCGATTCCGATCTCGTTGCGTTTCTTTCCCGCAAAGCCGCAGAATGCGCATTCCCGAATAACAAAGACTCCTTTGAAAGGATCCAGGACAATATCGAGAACCGGATTTTCCGCGATACCATTCAGAACGAGTACAAGATTCAATCGAACTACCCGCGAACCCCATTGGCTATTTTGACCTTGAAGACAGTAATCGGTTGGCCGTCGAATCGCACGGAGGTGCTGGACTTGATCTCGCAGATTATTGAGACATCCACGAAAGTGGACGGTGTCACCGGCGAGAAAGGATTGACCGGCTATGGAACCATTGCGCCACACGCTCTGGCGGACATGATCGCCCGATTCGACCGCTTGGGCGGCAATCTGCTCGAAGATGTCTACAAGAAACACCCTGTCCTGCATGACACCTTTCGGTTCCATATCGACACATGGTGCATGGAACAATACTACCCCGCAATCGGGGATTGCTGCGCCTTTGGCCAGAAAGTAATAAATTATTGCGGCGTATCTTTCGCTCGTCCCGCCGCCGGCCCGGAACCCTCCATGTACCAATTCCTCTGGAGGCTTTACAAACTGACAGATGATCCCGCATTCGTCCAGGCGCTGTATATCGCTAACGACCGGAAGGTAGACGGGCTTCCACATGACCTCTGCTCAGATGATCCCGAACAGTTTCAAAAACAGGTACAGGAAGCGATCGATAAGTTCGGCTCGGAGATCAGGCTGGGCGATGTCAACAAGCAGGGATGGCATGTCGCTATTCTCAGAGCGGGTAAAGGAGCAAACCGACGGGCGGCCTGGATGGATTACGACTCGACTGGAGGCCACAGCCATCGTGACGGCATGAACATCGGCTATATTGCCAAGGGGCTGGACCTCCTGCCCGACTTCGGCTATCCGCCCGTCGGCTACGGCGGATGGGATTTTCCGGAAGCGGTCTGGTACACAATGACAGCCGCTCATAATACCGTTGTAGTAAACTGCAAAAATCAAGAGTGGCGGAACGGAACGACTACACTCTGGGGGAGCGGTAAGAGAATCCACTTAGTAAGGGCATCGTGCCCGGAGATGATCGCCGGGGATCGGTATGAGCGAACCCTGGCCATGGTGGATCTATCCGAAGCAGAATCGTATCTTCTCGATGTCTTCCGTGTTATCGGCGGTACGGACCACGCCAAGTTCCTAACACCATTCTTCGGAACGCCGCAGCCCGAGGGCCTGAATCTAAAACCCGGTGGAGACTTCGGCCATGACACATTGATGCGAAACACCCAGACCGATCCCGCACCCGAGTCCCCCTGGGCCGTGGATTGGGCCATACGAGATTTTTACAATTATCTGCCAAGTGACAAAAACATACATTTTCGATACACGGATCTCACAAGTCATGCCGAGGCCTCACTTTCCGAGTGTTTTGTAGATGTTGGGGAGAATTTCGGCGGTGGGCAGCAGTGGGTCTCTCGCCTGATGGTTCGCCGAAAAACCGAAACGGCGCCGCTCGCATCATGTTTCGTGAGCGTTATGGATGCTTACGAACAGGCACCGAATGTCAAACAAGTAACACGTCTACCGTTAGCAAATTCGGATGGGTCGCTTCTGGGTGACATGAGCGGCGCTCTCCTTCTGGATACGGCGGACGGGCAGCAACAGGTATTTGTGTTCGCCGACCGTTCCGAGGATGAAACGGTTATACAACCCGATTTGAAGATGGAATTGTCGGGCGATGCCTGCTTTGTATCGGGCAAGGAAAACCAAGTCAATTATCTCGCATTGTTTAACGCGAAACTTCTACGTCTCGGCAACATTGAGATTAACCTGGACACGCCGGTGGAGTTGTTAGAGATTTCCATCGAGAACGGAAAGGCGCATATCTTGTCCGGGGATGCCGGTCTTGCAGGCAATGTACGAATCGGGGGCAAGTAGCACAATGCCGTAATGTTCTTCAAGTAGCCGTTCATGGAAATGCGGCCCGGTATTGCGCCTGGAGCCAGTCCACCCAGCGGTCGATCCCTTCGCCTGTCTTGCAGCAGACCTCCATCACAGGCAGGCTCGGATTCACCAGGCGGACATTCTTCATGAATTCGTCGCGGTTGAAATCCGTATAGGGAATCAGATCCGCCTTGGTCAGCACAACAAGGG
>JAKPRU010001241.1 GCA_029557025.1 Candidatus Omnitrophota bacterium
AGGGTTGCGGCGGTTCGCAAGAAAGGGGGAGGGTTGGTGGGGGAAAGGCGGCGTAGGGGTCGTCGGGCTGTGGAAACGATCTGTGTCCTTCTCCGCCTCGCGGCGGGGATCACGAGGGGGAAAGGACCGAAACGGTCTCAATAGCTCAGTTCAAGCGTGGGACAATGGTTCCGAACGACCGTGGCAAAGGTTCGGATCGCCGGGTGAAGGATTGCCGTCCCTCCTAGTTGGAAATGACCTCTGCCAGTTTGTCCAATATCCTTTTAGGGACAGGGTAGGCGTCCTTGACAAGGTACAATCCCAGTAATTGAGCGTCAAAGCCCATTGCCTCTGCGGCTTGTGCCACGGTCATCCCTTTCTGTTCCATTTTCTGAATCAATTCAAGCTTCTGTGCCACCATGGTCTTACTCCTTCGTTGTGAGTTCGTTCATCCCCGTTTCAACAATCCCCGAAATCTCAAACAAAGGATCCGGGAACCTCACGGACGTACTTTCATTCTAGCCAAACGAAATGCAGAAGGCCATAAGGTTGTTCCTCATGGCCCTCTGCTATCGTTCAGGGAGATCTCAGAATTGTCAGCATTAGAAGGGAACAGGAGTTTCAGCCACTTGCGACCACCTCAGATCCAGATCCAACCTCACTCGCACCGCTGTGTCCGATACCATGGGAGAGGGGAAATTCCGCAAAGATCACAGGAACCATCACGTCAACATGCGCTGCGGCTTGAACAGTAGCGTTCCAGCGTCGCCTTCACCTGAGCCTGCATTCTCGATAACCCACGCGAATTCCACTTCGGCCGTCACGTTCGCTTCTGAGATTCCCTACACGTAAACGGAGGCAGGTATGTCCTCACAGAACCGTAAGAACCTGAAAAATCACTTCAACCGGTATGCTTCACTTGAGCTTTCGCTTCAACTGTATGCATGGGAGAAAGATAGCGCTGTTTCGAGTTCGGCCAAATCGAAAGGCTTTTTCAGAAATGCATGGACCTCCACTTGCCCCACTTCACTCGCAACCGCTTGAAAATCGAACTCGGAAATCAGAATCGCTTTCGCATTGGGAACAACCCGCTTCAACTGCTCGAACAGTCGCACTCCGTTTGCATCGGGAAGATGAAATTCCGAGATCACGATGTCGTGTCGATGCTGCTGGGCCAGCGCGATCGCTTCGCAGGCAGTCGAACAACTCTCGAAGACATACCCCGCCCGTTCCAAAAAGTTTATCAAAGAGCGCCCCAAGGGAGGATCATCTTCAACCAACAACACCCGAATTTGAAAATCCACGGTCAGCCTCCGATTGTCAACAAGAGCAAAGTGCGTGCCAAGAAGCCAATAGCGAGGTTTCATGAGGGATTGGAAGCAATTCGTTCCCCGCGGTCCCGGATGGGGGGGGGAAGAGGTGAAGAATAGTATCCACATTATGCTTGCGGCCCATCCCGGCCCTCCAGATCCCAGGCAGAGAAACACGAATAAATTCCATTAGATGGACGTCTCAGTGGATACTATTGACCAGGGAAGTCGGGAATTGGAGACTATTATTCAATCCTCGATCCCGTACTTCTTCAGCCGGTAGATCAAAATGTGCCTGGGGAGCGCAAGGTACCGGGCCGTTTTGGATTTGTTTCGGTGACATTTCTCGTAAGCCTGTAAGATGATGTGCTTTTCCACTTGTTCCAGGGCAATGCCGTCCTCCGGGAGCTCGATGCGCAGGCCCCCTGTTCCCGCCGGCGGCTCGCCCGACTGGGGACCCAGAAAATTGAGGTAGCGGCCCAGGATGGTTTCGTCGTTTTCCAGGAGCACGACGCGTTCGATGGTGTTACGGAGCTCCCGAACATTCCCCTGCCAGGGGTGAGTGAGCAGGATCAGTTCCGCCTCGGGGCTCAGTCGGCGGAAATGTTTGCCGTACTTGTCGTTGAATTCTTCCATGAAGAA
>JAKPRU010001246.1 GCA_029557025.1 Candidatus Omnitrophota bacterium
GCCTTGTCGATGGCCTCAAAGAAGGTGAATCGGTTGAAACTATACGCCTGCGGTCCGAGCGCGATTCCACCGATACAGCATTCCGGCGGGAACATGCTCTGGGCGAAGGCCCCACTTGGAAACGCGAACGACAGCATCAGAGATCCCAGGAACAGGCTGGGAACACGACATCCGGTGAAAAGACTCATGATGTCCTCCTTTCCCGAATTGGTTTTCGGGCAATGATTGGTTTTTTTGCTCAAGAGTCGTTACTGAGTGTACTGCGATCCGTATCTGCGCAGAAGGTTGTCCTGACCGATTATGCCGGAACCGGATCGATCCTGTCTCACAATCGGAGACATGATATTATGCAAGTCGACGGGCGAAATGAATTGGACACCCGGATGGGAAATCACCGAGGAATCGGAGGGAACTATGATCGCAAGGTTCGTATGTGTGTGGATGCTATGTCTCGGCACGGTTGTCTTCGGCAGTGATGTTGCGTGGTCTCAGACTCCTCAACGGGTGTCTGCGAAACTGAAGATCGACGGGGTTCATGTGTCTGTGGAGGGGAAGGAGTTTACAACATACCTGAACAGAAAACTGCAGAAATACCCGTATTTTTATCCGGTTAATGGTCCTGCGAGCGGATTGAGCATCACCACGGAATCCTCGGAACCGTATCCGCATCACCATTCGCTTTTTTTCGGGTGCGATAAGGTGAATGGAGGCAATTACTGGCAGGAATCCATAAAGGAAGGACAGATCATTTCGCGTCAGACCCAGATTCTCCAATCGGAAGGCAATGAAGTGATCTTCACGGACCTCTGCGAATGGCGCAGACCGGATGCTCCCTCCCCGTTTATGGATATCCGCCGAATCCTGGTCTCCGCTCCCGGTCCCGACCTGCGGATCATTGATTTCGAGATCACCCTGACTGCCATGAACGATGTGCAGATCGAGAAGACCAATCATTCGCTGTTCTCGGCCCGGATGGTTCCGGCGCTTTCCGTGGAGGGTGGTGGAACCCTTGTGAATGCACAAGGCGACAGCGCTGAGGAAGGCACATTCGGGAAGGAATCTCCCTGGTGTGATTACTGGGGAAGCCGGGATGGGGTGAAAGAGGGGTTGGCGATTTTCGTGCATCCGAAAAACCGATGGTTTCCCCCGAAGTGGTTCACACGCAATTACGGATTTTTTTCACCGACTCCAATGAACTGGCTGGATGAGGCCGGGCTGAAAATGGCGAAAGGGGAACAGTTGCACCTGAAATATCGCTGTGTGATTCACAAGGGCGATACCTACGAAGCTGGAATTGAGGGGCTATATCAAGATTGGACAAACAAGGTCCAATAAATGAGAGGGGGGAATAACCGTCTTTTTCCGTGAGGAATCGACATGAACAACCGGATACTGATCGTCGATGATGAAATGAATACGCGGGATGGCCTGCGGAAAGCCCTCGAACGCGCCGAGTGGACCATTGAGACCGCACCCGACGGCAAAGAAGCCATGGAGAAGCTCCAGCAACGGAGTTTCGATCTGATGTTGACCGATATCCGAATGCCACGGATGGGCGGCATGGAGCTGCTTCGCCGGGCCCGAGAGCAGTGGCCGGAGATGGATGTGATTGTCGTTACGGCTTATGGTGAAGTGAAGAATGCGGTGGAGGCCATGAAGGTGGGGGCGTATGACTATCTCCAGAAACCCATCGATCTGGATGAGCTGGAATTGAAGGTGGAGCGGCTGTTTGAGCAGCGGCGTCTTACCATGGAGAACGAACAGTTGTGGAAAGAGCACCGTGAGCGTTCCGGCCTGGCGCGGCTCACCGGCGACAGCGCCGCCATGCACAAGCTGTTCGAGGATATCCGCAAGGTGGCCTCTGCCCGAACCACAGTGTTGATTACCGGCGAAACCGGTTCCGGGAAAGAACTGGTGGCCCGCGCCATTCATGATCTTTCTCCGCGCAAAGATCGCCCCTTCTGGCCGATGCACTGCGCGGCCTTTTCCGAAACCCTTCTTGAAAGCGAATTATTCGGACACGAGCGCGGGTCTTTTACAGGCGCGATTCGACAGAAAAAAGGTCGTTTCGAACTGGCGGATCGGGGGACGGTGTTTCTGGATGAAATCAGCGAAGTCAGCCCGACCACCCAGGTGAAATTGCTCCGTGTGCTCCAGGAACGTTGTTTTGAACGAGTCGGCGGAACCGAAACGATCAAAGTCGATATCCGTATCATCGCCGCGACAAATGCCGACCTGGAAGAGCGGGTGAAACAGGGGAAATTCCGTGAGGATCTTTTGTATCGTCTTCGTGTTGTGACGCTGCGTGTTCCGCCGCTCCGCGAACGGAAAGAGGACATTCCTCTGCTGACCGACGTGTTTCTGAAACAATATGCAGCGGAGAATGAGATCCCTGTTCCGACAGTCGATCCGGCGGTCATTCGGGCATTTCAGGCCTACGACTGGCCCGGCAATGTTCGTGAATTGCAGGGGTATGTGGAACGAATGGTTGTGATGTGCCGGAACGATCGGATCACCGTGGAGGATTTACCGCCTCAGATCGGCGGGCGGACCGAACACGTTCCGGATTCCATTTTGTCCGGCGATGTGCCGCTATCCGATGTGGAAAAGCATGTCATTCTGGAGGCACTTCGTCGCAACGAGGGCAATCGTACCAAAACCGCAGAGGCCCTCGGGATCGGTCGCCGAACCCTGATCCGCAAATTGCAGAAGTATGGGGAAGAAGTGGAGGCATGATACCCACAGGATCCCGGCGAGGAAAAACAGGATCAGCATCGTTGCGATCAATCGGGAACCTTTCATCAACAAGCCCGCGATCAAACAAAGGCCGGTCACACTATCTACACCCGGCAGAACAATAGCAATCGGATCAGCCAGGCTTGCGGGAAACAATGGGTAGTTTTCAACAACCCGCGCCATGCCGGACAGGTCCCCGATTTTGCGGAGACCGGCGTACAGAATCACTCCAGCGACAAAAATCCGCGCGCACAACGCCACGACGGGATTTTGTAAAACGTTTATCACGGCCGGCATGTCACCTTTCAGCGGGATAGCCGGCAGCCACCCATTGGGTCCAACCGCCCGGAAATAGAATAATGTCTGTGTGCCCAAACGTCCGCAGCTTATTACTCCGAACTCTAAATAGTAGACAGGAAAATGTTGTTTATTCCATCGCGTAACGAACCGACGGTGTATGAGAGAACTTCTGAACAATGTCGGGTTGTTTCCGGGTACTCCACAGGTAGCCGCGCACATTGGCCATCATATCCTTCCGGCTGGAGGCGCGCCGACGGCCCACCGCGTTCTGTTTCACATCGGGATTGAGGAACTCGTCGGGATTCAACTCGGGACTGTACCTGGGTGAATCCGGTTCGAAAGTTTCCTGACTCAGGGAACGTGCATCCGGCTTTGTAATGGTCATGCGGTTTACCTTAATCAATTCAATAGTCAAGCCAACTGCCTACTATGTATTGGATGGATTAGTAATATATCACCGCCCGCGTTGCGTATCGAGCGGGTTTTTCAGAGATTTTTTATTTTTTTTAAACCGTTGTGGAGGAAGGGTGTTGGGGTGAAGGTTGTGATACCGGCGCTTTGCCGATAGATCGCCTCGACAGGTAGAAAAACCTGTCTTTGGCGCCCCTCAGTTCCGGTGTCGTCTCACCCGACCTGATGATCTTACCGACTGCGTGAGTCGGTCACAGCTCATCGCGCGCGGAGCCGGGTTCATGGCTGATGCGACGGAGCTCTTTGACAAAATCGGACACATCTACACCGTTTTTCTCGGCCTCACGGACATGAATCCAGGCGATGGGATACCGTTTGCGCATGGCCAGCGCAACAGCCAGATTGAAATGGGCCGGACCATGATTGGGATCGAGATTGACCGCGGACTCCCAATGCCGGATCGCCTGTTCCAGCTCTTTCCGCTTGTTGCAGATGAGGCCGAGGCGGTAGTGGGCTTCGGCGCTTTCGGGATCGAAATCAAGCGCTGTCTTGAAGTCGTTTTCCGCCTCCCGGTCGCGTCCCCATAGAAAATGGATTTTGCCGGAAAGCAGGTGGAGGGAAGCGTCATTGGGGTTCTTCTCCAGAGCGGCTTTAGCATGACGGATGGCGCGGTCATATCGCCGCATCCGGCAGTGCAATTCGGCCAGTCGTTGCTCGATCCGATATCCGCCGACTGAAAGGTCTCGCAGTTTCATCAGGATCTGAAGCGCCTCCTGGTTCCGCTTTTGTGTCTGATACAACAGACTCAGATTGTAGGCGGCCGGCAGCAATGAGGGGTCCGTTTTGAGGGCCTTTTTGTAGCAGGCCTCCGCCTCATCGAAAACACCTTTCGCTTCCAGGGCCGCGCCCAGGTTGCAGTGAGACATGGCATTATCCGGGTCGCAGAAAACCGCTTTCCGAAACGAATCTACGGCTTGATCGTATTGATGCTGCCGGTAATAGACCGCCCCGAGATAATTGAGCGGTTCCGCACGTAATGGGTCCAATTCCCAGGCTTCTTTCAGGGTTTTCAGCGCTTCCTCCATCAGCCCCATATCCATCAGAGAGACACCTTTATTGACCAGATCGGTCACCGTCGCCGCGTCCGGCTGACGGGACGTGAAGAGCTTAGCGGTCAGGCCGGTATACAAATCGCCCAGAATTGTCCGACAGGCGCAGAAATCCGGGGGACGGCGCGCTGGGCGTTTTGCAAGACAATCCTGAACAAAGCGGTCCAGTTCGGCGGGAATGGCCGGGGCAATCGAGCGAAGACGTGGCGGTATCTTTGTCAGGTGCGCCCGCACGTTGTCCTGTATGGTTCTGGCATCCTCGAAGGGTTTTTGCCGCGTGATCAATTCAAAAAGTACACAACCGAATGAATATACATCCGAGCGGACATCCACATCGGTTCCACACCGGCATTGCTCCGGCGAAATATAGGCTGGAGTCCCGTGCAACCGATCCGCCATGGCTTCAATGTCCGATTCCGAGGGTACTCCGCCGGGAGCTATCGCAGGCGCGTCGGAGTCGGAATACGCCAGTCCGAAATCCGTGATCTTGACCGTTCCATCCGGCGCCAGCAGCAGGTTCTCGGGTTTGAGATCGCGATGAACAATCCCGGGCACACAGTTGGATGCGTGGATCATCCCATCGCAGATCTGCATTGCCAGTTCCAGGGTCTCTCGAAGAGAGAACCGGCGATTGGTCATATATTCTTTCAGATTGGCCCCGCGTGTTTTTGAAGAGGAAACATATTCAAGAAACAGGTAAGGCTTATTTTCGATAATTCGCGCAAAATAGGCGCGGACGATGTTGGGATGAGGGGCCAGGCGAATCCAGGTTTCCACCTCACGCAGGAAGACTTCGCGGGACCGGTCCGTCTTGAAATGGGTCTTCTGGAAAGTCTTGACTGCGACCGGCGTCCCGGTTTCGACATCCCGGCAGAGAAACACGGCGCCCATGTTCCCCAGGAGGATTTTGCGGATCTCGTATTGATCCTCGATCCGGTCGCCGAGTTTCCAGCCGGCGGCATACGACCATGTTTTCGCCGTCATTTGTCCGTCAACCCTGAGGGCGGATGCGCCCGATTGCGCGTTGTTTCACAGAGTCCTTGCCTTGCTCATTATGTTTTAATCACCATAGCACGATTCCCGCGACGGATGTACCCACGAGAACCGAGCGCCTCAACGCTGCTGTCGGAATGGAATAGTACGCTGTCGAAAAAAGAGAACACCCGCAACGATTGTCGCACCAAGACCATCCGCAACAAAATCGCCGACTGTTGCCGTTCGCCCCGGAACGAATGACTGATGATATTCATCCGTCGCCCCGTACAGCGCTGAAATGCAGACCGCCGCAATCAACCAAACCGGCCTTACGGGACGCTCTTCCCCACTGCGGAACGCGCGAATCCAGAGGTAACACAGGAATCCGTACATGATCCCATGTGCCACCTTATCGCGCACAATCATCCAGACCGGCAGGGGAATCGGCACCCAACTGCGCGAGGAGAGATAAAAGATCAATCCCATGCACAGAAGGGGCGGGAGATAATACAGCACGAGTTTTTCAGTCTGCTCGGCCTGTCGCGTGATGGTTTCACTCATTGTAGAAGGAAAACGTCCTTTTGATCCCTCATCCTAACATAACGCGGGGTATAATAAGATATGGCAGTGAAGTTTTTAATTCGGTACGGAGAAAGTGGAACAAAAAATACGGCAGCCGCGAGCAGGGGTACCATACTTATATTATTTACATTTCCTCCCCAAGAGCCGGACAGGAATTGGGGTGATTTAAGACAGATCGTTTCGACTCTGCTGCTTGCGGACACCCGGAAATTGGGACATAATCGGATCGTTAAAAAGATGTTGAAGGCGATCATCGGGAACGAAACGCGGAAACTGCCGCCGCGTCTGCACGATCTCGTTGAACTTGCCGATCGCGCCGGGGTTGGGCGGAATGAGAAGCAGGATGAGATCCTGCGTTCTCTCTCGGAATGCTACAAAAAGACGCGATACCCGGACATTATGGGCGCCACATCCCGGGGAATATCCGCCGAAATCGCGCGGGATTATCTCCATCAGACGGAGCCGGTCATCCAATGGCTGTTATCAATGACATAATTCAGCGTAAGGCGTTGGCTGCTGTCGAGTTTATCGGGCAGGCAGAGCCGGTGCAGGCTGCCTATCTGTTCGGGTCGCAAATCGACGGCCCGGCGGATGAATTCAGGGACATTGATATTGCCGTCTTCATCCGGGATGCGGAGAATTGGGATTTCCGGAAACAGGTCACACCGGCGGTTCGAACACGGACCGAGGTCGGCGACGATATCGAGAGGCACTTCTTTGCTGCTTATATGCCGGACAATCCCCCGCAGGCCGGCTTCGCGGAATACGTGATAGAAAACGGCATCCGGATCTGGGGAGAGGAATGAACTTGCGGGGAAGTAAGGGGGATCCGTTTAAGACAACCCCCTCTGTGTCTCCCCCAGACTTGGGGGAGAGGGTTTGAGGCTGTGTGAGTGTCTTATGAAACGGGACCGAATCGGATTTACACTGATTGAACTGCTGATCGTTGTCGCGATTATCGGGATCCTGGCAGCGATCGCCGTGCCGAATTATCTCAATGCGCGAGTCCGCGCGAAACTCACCCGAACCGTAGCCGACATGCGAAACATCGGAACGGCGTTCGGCGCGTACTCGGCGGATTACGGAGAGTTTCCATTGGGGATTATTATGGGCCACGAGCCACGGGAACGCTGGAACTGGGGATTCCTGCGGGAAGGACTGACCACACCGGTAGCTTATCTCAACAACCTGCCGGAAGATGAGTTTAACATCAACTATAAGATCTACGGCCAGACTGCCGGCCTCGGAACGGAACCCGGCACGCCGCACGCGCGGTATCGCACTGCGCGACGTAAACCGTTCACCGGCGAAAACCCTGCGATTACTCCGGACGACTGGGCAGTCCAATGGCGCGAGATGTTGAAGCGATCACGGGTAGACGGAGAATACATTATCACCAGCCCCGGGCCGGATAAGATCGAGGATATTCTGCCTGCCTATAATCCTCACCCGTTTAATGTGTCAAACGGTCTCTTGAGTTCCGGCGACCTGGTGTATGCGCCGGGCGGTGTTGCAGGGTTGTAGATTGCTGCATTTCCTCACGTGTGGCCCATCAAGCCGCCCGGAGGTAAAGTCTCTCTGTGGGTCTCCCTGGCAGGTCCTGTGCGGCCCGTTTTTCGGATTGTCTTCTCCATTTTCTTTGATTCGCGTGGTCCTGTTACTTCAGAGATCCGATCATGTCGCTGATTGTCGCGCCATTCAACCGCTTTTACCCTCTTCCAGGAGGCT
>JAKPRU010000140.1 GCA_029557025.1 Candidatus Omnitrophota bacterium
GGGGAGAACGCCGATGGAGCGATTGTCCTGGAACCGACGGATTTGAATGTCTTTCCGTCGGTTCGCGGCGCGGTCTGGTTTCGGATAACGTTCGAGGGCAGGGCCGGGCATTCCGGCAGCGGCGGCACAATCAGCGCTCTGAACATGGCGCGTCAGGTAATGAACAGCCTGGACGACTACCACGCAAAGCTCCTGGCAGCCTCCAGGGGAATTGCGCTATTCGACAAGTTCGCTAATCCGATGCCGTTAACGTTCGGAAAACTCTCTGCCGGGAAATGGCCCTCTGCCGCGCCGAATCACGCCGTACTAGAAGGTGTTCTGGGATTTTTGCCGAACAAGACACGATTTCAGATCATGGACGAAATACGCGCTGTGATCGCGAATACGGGGGATGAATGGCTGAGGGAACATACGCGGGTTGAATTCATGTACCGTCACGATGCGCATGTACTCGATCCGTCGCATCCGCTTGTACAGGATCTTTATGCGCAATGCCTGGCGGAGAATGTGAAATCAGAAATCTCTGCTATGACGGCTTCGTGTGACTCGTGGTATTACAACAACCAACGGGGCATCCCGACTGTAGTGTTCGGTCCGGGAAGCCTGGGATATGCGCATTCCAGCGAAGAGCAAATTTCACTGGATCAAATCGCTGCTGCCGCACGAGTACTCATTCGGTTTATTCGGAACTGGTGTGGTACGGCGGCCTTCTGAGGTCATGATGAAAGCATTAGTCAAAACACAAAAAGGTGTCGGATTCATTGAAATACAGGATGTGGAGGAACCTCGGCCGAAACCGGATGAGGTATTGATCGAGATCAAGGCCTGCGGGATCTGCGGCACGGATATTCATGTCAAGTACGATGAGTTTCCGTACTGGCCGCCGGTGATTCTCGGTCATGAGTTTTCCGGTCGGATTGTGGAGGTTGGGGCGGAGGTCAAGCGTTGGAAAGTGGGAGATCGTGTAGTCGGCGAACCGCACACACTAGCGTGCGGCGAGTGTTATCTTTGCCGAACCGGGAATATCCAGATTTGCCCCGCGAAGCGGTCTCCCGGCTGGGGCATGAACGGCGCGATGGCCCGCTACCTGGCCTATCCCGGAAAGCTACTCCACATGATCCCCGATACGATGTCGTTTGAGGAAGCCGCTGTGGTGGAACCGGCGGCGAATGCGGTTCATGACGTTATTGAGCGGGCACAGGTTCAGGCGGGAGATTTTGTAGTCGTGCTTGGCCCCGGCCCCATCGGGCTTCTTGCCGCGATGGCCGCACGTGCTTCCGGTGCGCGAGAGGTCGCGATTATCGGGCGTTCCATTGATGAGGAACTGCGCTTTACCAAAGCCCGCGAATTGGGTTTTCAATGCCTCATAAACGTAGACAATGAGAATTCGAAAGAAAAGATTTTGGCCTTTACAGGCGGCATCGGCGCGGACCTGGTAGTGGAGTGTACCGGCGCTCCCCAGGCGATTATTACCACAGTCGATCTGGTTCGTAAGAAAGGAAAGATATGCTCAATCGGCCTGACCGGGAATAAGCCGGTTCCGTTCCCCTGGGACCAGGCCGCTTTCAAAGTATGTGATGTGTTTTTCTGCCTTTCAACCGGCTATACCTGCTGGGACCGAACGATTACACTGATTGCATCCGGGAAAATCCAGGCCGGAAAACTGGTTACGCACCGTTTCCCTCTTGACCAATGGGAGACCGCATTCGATCATGTCGAAAGCCTGAAAGCACTGAAAGTTATACTGAATCCATAACACCTCAAGGGAGAGATTCTCATGTCGGAAAAACCCGTGGGATTTGGATTACTCGGAGCGGGACTTGTCGCCCCGTTTCATGCGAAATCCTTACGCCGCTCATCCAAAGCGAAACTGGTCGCGGTAGCCGATATGAACCGCGAGCGGGCCGAGAAACTTGCGGAAGAGTATGAATGCAAGTGCCTGACAACGCTCGATGAGTTGTTGAACTATCCCGGTGTGGAGGTAATTTGTGTCTTGACTCCCAATCATGCACACCATGATGTGGTGATCGCCGCCGCCCGCGCAGGCAAGCATGTGCTGGTCGAGAAACCGCCCGCGATGACCCTTCGCGAGACCGACAGCATGATTGCCGCCTGCAAAGAGGCCGATGTGCGGTTCGGGGTCGTTCTCCAGTGTCGTGTTCGCAAGGCGATTCAGGCCATGAAGAGAGCCATCGGGTCCGGCCGGTTCGGCAGGCTGCTTCATGCGGATGCCTACATGAAATGGTTTCGGTCTACGGAGTACTACCTGAGCGACGGCTGGCGGTCCTCGCGAGCCTCCGGCGCGG
>JAKPRU010000055.1 GCA_029557025.1 Candidatus Omnitrophota bacterium
CTCCCGGCCGGTTCTTCTCTCCCCGGCCTCTCCAGGCCGTGAATCGGCGCAAGATTACTGGGCATAGATTAGACACGCTGTATTTGATTACCATAATCATTGGAATATTGACAATGTCATTTGAATATTTTCCCTAATGAAACTCCCGGCTGGACATTTCTTGGCAGATATGCCAAATCATGCTCCGTTTCATTTAACTTACGGGAGGGATTGATGGAGACAGTCGATATCCTCATCACCGACGGTCGGGTCGTCACCATGGACGAAACGGATACGATTTATGAAAACGGCGCCGTGGCCGTCGCACAGGGAAAGATCGTTGCCGTTGGCCTTACGGATGAACTTAAGAAACGGTTCTCCGGTCTCCGGACGATCTCGGCGCGCAATCACATTGTCATGCCCGGTCTTATCAACAGCCATACCCACACCGCCATGACCTGTTTCCGGGGTTTCGCCGATGACATGGAACTCATGACCTGGTGGAAGGAATACATATTCCCGGCGGAGACCCGTACTGTTTCCCCGGAGCTTGCCTATTGGGGAACCACGCTGGCCTGTGCGGAGATGATCAGATCCGGTACCACCACCTTCTGCGACATGTATTTCTTTATGGAAGAGACGGCGCAGGCGGCCAGAAAAGCGGGGATGCGCTGTCTGATCGGTGAAGTCCTCCTGGATTTCCCCTCGGCCAATGCCAAATCTCCGGCGGAGGGGCTGGAATATACGCGAAAACTCATCGAAAAATGGTCCGGAGACCCCCTGGTGCGGATTGCGGTGGAACCGCATTCCCTTTACACCTGCTCCGAAAATGTTTTGAAGGAGGCCCGTGCCCTCGCCGTCAGGTATAATGTCCCCGTAGCCATTCACTTCCTCGAAAATCAGGCGGAAGTCAAACAATTAACCGAGAAATATGGGAAAAAGGCAATTCACTACTTGCGGGAAATCGGCTTTCTCCACGACAATCTGATTCTTTTTCACGGCGTCTGTATGGATGACGAGGATATGCTTATCTGTGCCGATTACGGCTGTAAAGTAGTCCACAATCCGGAAAGCAACATGAAACTCGCTTCCGGCGTGGCTCCGGTGGGAAAGATGCTGGCCCGGGGCATAACGGTGGCCCTCGGTACAGACGGCTGCGCCAGCAATAA
>JAKPRU010000772.1 GCA_029557025.1 Candidatus Omnitrophota bacterium
CGATTATTCTGGCTGTAAATCATTACTTCATCCATCTGATGCGCTGTGGGGTGGGATATACCCAGGCAACCTTTTTCGGATCAGTTGTATTCTACTGTTTTGTAAGGGCTTACGATGACCGCAAGCGTTCTAGGGTGTACCCCTGGATTCATCTGGGCGGTGTATTCATGGGGCTGAGCCTGTTGTCATACCAGGCGAATCATATTCTGCCGCCGCTGTGGGGACTGCTGTTTCTGTTTGTGTGGGCTGTCCGCCGGATCGACTGGCGATTATTTCTCAAGGGGATCGCAGGGGCATACGCGGCGATGATCCTGATGGTTTCTCCGCTTTTGCTTCTGCACGGAATTGCGGTTCTTCCGTTTCGGAACCGTTCCCAGCAGGTGGTTATCTTCTCCGACGAAGCCATGCGGCATTTGGAGTCCGTGTATCACACCAACGGCAACCGAAGAATCATCTTGCAACAGCAGCTCAAACGCGCATTGCTGGCTCCTGTCGTGTATCCCGACAAGAGTCTGCAATACGGAGGACCGAAGCCGATGCTTGATCCGGTTGCGGCAGGTTTGCTGATGCTGGGGGTGGTGATTGCGTGCTGTTCGATCCGCCATCCGCGGGAGATGTTCCGCTTCTTTGGATTGTGTCACTTCTCACAGTCGGCGCCGCGTTGACAGTGGATGCCCCGTTTTATCCCAGGATTGCGGGGGGGGGTCCCATGCTTGCTTTGCTTGCAGGTCGGACGCTGGACCGGCTCACGCGGTTTCCCGAGGGAGTTCGAAGCCGATTCGTTCGGGGTGTTCAGATCGGAGTGGTCCTTGTTGTTCTGGGTGTGATCGTTTTTTACAATGTCCGGGCTTATTTCTGGGAGTATCGTCCCGACCGGTCCATGCATTACGCGGTGACCCTTATGGCTCACCGAATCGCCGAGCAGAGTCCGGAGACATTTACCTATTTCATGGTTCCGCCGCAGTTTTATTTCAATATGGGGACCATCCGCCTGATCGCAGGTGACCATCCGGGGATGGATGTGGAGGAACCGTCCGCGATCATTCCGAGTCTGCCTTTGAATCCCGAACGACCGCTCTTGTTTATTGTCGGTCTGCACCGGCTGGAGGCGGTGGCGATGATCCAGGCACGATATCCGAATGCCCAAGTTACGGAACATCGGAATCCCGACGGAACTCACCTGTTTACATCGGTGCTTGTGTCCCCGGCAACCTCATCTGAGACATGGGTTTTTCGGCGGAAAGAACTATACTGCACTGCAATATCTTTGCCCAAAGGGTAGCACATGAAACGTCTACTGTTTGTCATGGACAGGTCGGAAATTGCGGGACCCTCGCTGGCCCTGTCGCTTGACTTGGCACGGGGTCTGCGGGCGTCTCTCTCGATTTTGCGCGTGAACGACCCTGTGTTGAAAGAATTGGATGGTCAGGTTCCGTACGATCATAAAGCCGAAGTGGCGGCGATTGCAGCGGGAAAGATGGACCGGCAGCTGGCGGAAGCCATGCGGGCGGCATTGAGGGCAAAAGTGGCCTGCCGGCCGCTGGTAAGCAGCGGGGATGTCTGTGCGGCAATCATGGCGGAAGCGGATGAGGCCGATATGATTATCATTGGACGAAAAGGTCCGGGGGCTACCCTGGCTTACGGGATGAGCGATGCCGTCACGGAATCCTTTCTCCGGCAGGTCCCCGTTCCCGTTGTGATGGCGGGGAAACAAACGCGGCGTGTTCGAAATATCCTGGTTGCATTTGACGGGCAGCACGGATCGTTGAAAGCCATGTCTGTCATCCTGGATTTGGTCGGGTTCTGGCGGGGGGATCCGTTGATACCGAGAGTGTTGTGCGTGGGGAGCGAAACGGAAACGGAGGCAATCGCCGAGCAGGCACAGAAACTGGCCGATGCGCAGTGCGTGAGAATCGGCATAATCCGGGATACCGGAAGGGTGGAAGATGCAATTGTTCGAGTTGTCGAGGAAAAGGAAATCGACCTGTTGGCGATGGGCATATACAGCAAAACACCCCTGCTTCAACGTCTTTTCGGCAGTGTTACCCAGCATTT
>JAKPRU010000777.1 GCA_029557025.1 Candidatus Omnitrophota bacterium
ATGAATCAATAGAAAACCGGGACAGTCCGCCGGCATAATCACGGCAAAGGCATCATAGTCGCCCAAGTGTTTCCCCGAATCTCTCAGATTAATGATTGACGGAAGTGTAAGGCGTACGCCCAGTTCGGTTTGGGGATACAGCTCCTGTCGATATCCGCTGAAGAAACCGATTTCTTTTTGCTCGTTCAGACAACAGAAGCCCACCTGGGACGTTGGGGAACCCGTGTACGCGAGCAAGAAAGTGATTCCCACTATTTCCGGTTCCTCGGGCAATCCCAACGCCTTACGGTCCACGGCAAACCATTGCTGAACGCCATCCCGCGATTCGATGCTCAGCATGGGAGTCCCGTCCGGGGCCTTAACCGATGGGATTCCATCCTGATAGCCGCCGAAAAACACGGCGGATGGATTCTTTTCAATAAAAGGAATCGGTTGGAAGGATCCCAGGAGCCTGGGTCGCGCCCAATATGCGAGAGCAAACAGCAGACATAACCAGAGTCCAATTACACCGATTAAACAATACGATAGTCGAGTTATCCAAATCCGAACGGCCTGTGGAACGGATGGCTGGTTCACAGAGACGGCCTCGTTGACGGTGTTCTGTGTACTCCATCTTGGAACACCGCCAAGTTTATAATATATGATCCGGACTGTCCTGTTGAGGACTCCAACTTGGAGCAACCCATATTCGCCGGACTGTCTTTTCGATAGAGTGCCACTGCGCAGGCCTTCTGCAAACAATGCACTCTTCGAGATGCTGAGATCTTCGCGATACCCCCAGAGTCCTTGCCCGGTGGACAGTGCAAAAGCCCACGGTTATCCTACGGCAGGAACCGTAACATCGCCATGCAACCCGACAACAACCACATCGTCCTTATCAGGCCGCCCACGGGTGCGCCACGGCTTTCGTTTTTGTCCCTTCAGCCGCCGATCAACCTGGCTTATCTCGCCGCGGCGGTCCGTCCGGCCAATTTCCAGGTGGAAATCTGGGACTACGGGATGGATCCTTTCAGCCGGGATGATCTGGAGATGCGCGCGCAGCGGTTCCGTCCCGGCCTTGTGGGAATCTCCTGTCTCACACCGACCATTCCGTTCGGTTATGAAATCGCCACGGCGGTTAAGGAGACCTCGCCGGATACCATGGTTGTTATGGGCGGTTCGCATTCCAGCGCGCTTCCCCAGCAGACCCTGGAGGAATGCCCGGCGCTGGATGCAGTCATTGTGGGAGAAGGTGAGCAAACGTTTCTGGAATGCGCCGAACGGGTGCGCTTCGGCAATTCCCTTGCGGGCTGCGCAGGTCTGGTGCATAGAGAGGGCGGCAGCATCATTGTAGAGCCGTCTCGACCGTTGGTTTCCTCGCTGGATGAGTTGTCGTTCCCGGCGCGGGAATTGCTGGATCAGCAACGGTATTCAAAGGTACAGCAGTCTCGCGGCATCTCGGAACAATTCGGCCCGCAGACGGAGATCTTCACCTCCAGGGGATGTCCAGGCCGGTGCATTTTCTGTGCGGTAAATGTCAACTACGGCTCTCGCGTGCGGTTTCGGAGTGTAGAGAATGTGCTGGCGGAGGTGGAAGAATGCCGAAGGCACTTCGGTATTCGCCATTTCATTATCCAGGATGATACGTTCAATCTTCGGGAAAGCCGTGTCGCAGACCTCATGCGCGGATTTCGTAAATTGGGGGTCCCGTCGTTCTCGTGTGACGCCCGTGTGGATACGGTCAGCCGCGAAATGCTGGAGGA
>JAKPRU010000126.1 GCA_029557025.1 Candidatus Omnitrophota bacterium
AAAGGTCCGGTAGTTCGGAATAAGGAAGCGGGCCACGATAGGTATCCTGGAGGGCGGAAGGCAGCAGAGGAGTCCAATCCGGGGGGCCATAAACCGCCACGCCGTAAGGTAATAAAGCACGGATTGCACGCACCCGTTTGCGGGTGTTTGCCTCTACCGAGAGGAGATATCTCAAGGCGGCGACTCCCCGCAAGAACGGTTTTCGCACCTCCGCTGCGTATCGTTCTGCGGCACGAATCAGGCCGACCGGAATCGGGTCAAACGTGTCGGGCAGAACATCAAAAAGAGTCTGTCCGGTCTCCGTCCGTGAAATCAGGTCCTCCAAAACATTTCGATCTTCCGGACTCAGGGCGTCCAGCATCCCTGAAAGGTCCACCACAGACCCGACAAAGGATATGGGATGCCGATAACACTCGCGCAGCCTACCTTTCTTTTGGATCGTGGCGGCAACCGGGAGATAGTTGACAGAACCGATATCCCGCCCGCGTAGACGGTTCACGTATTCGGGGTCCATAGCGAAAACATGGTCCCACATACCGAGTCCCTCCGCCGTGCCGATGGGGGAGAAAGCAAACTCATCCACCAACCACACTATTCTCGAACGGCGGACAGGTTTCTCCGGTCCATACAGCATGCGAAAAACCAAGTCAGGAACCGTATTGAGGAAAAAGAAAATGTCCGGCTCAAATAGAACCGTGTCTCGGATCATTCTCAACCGTGTGGACCAGCGCTCCCGCTGCTCGATCCACAGGCGGGCGTCCATCCCGTTTGCCGCAAATCCCGCGAAGAGTGTTCGAAGCATTTCCAGATGAATCGAATACACCATTCGCTCCGGGGCCACCGCATAGCCCCAGATTTTGCGTATGGCATGAGAAACAGGATTATCAAGACCGCTCAGGAAATGCTCATAGCGCGGCATGAATTCCCGATGCTCCTCAGCGGTAACGGTAAAAGCCCGGCGCACGGTATTCAAATAGGTATCCCGGTCGGACGGTTTGAGGAATCCCGCTGCCGCCGTGCCGATGAAATCGTTTGCAGGGAGGAGACAGAGGGCCTGTTCGGAGAGCTTCGGAGTCAACCCCCTCAGTATCTCCCCCAATCTTGGGGGAGACATTTCCTCACTCATATCTGCGTGTCTTTCTATAGTCTTAGAGTGAGACCCGACACAAAAGAGAACATTCGGGTGAGACAGGAAGTCGGTCAGATCCCTCATGGCCAGCGCTGCCAGAAACAGCATTTCGCGCATTTCGAGGATAAAGATCATGCGCCGGTCCAGATCGCCATGCTCACGGCAGAAGTCCAGGCAGGAGAAATCCCCGCAGGAGAAGAGAACCAGGACATGCGGATTCGTGCCAGTGAGAATCCGTTCGATCTCCAGCCCTACGGACTTGCGAATCAGCGGGCCGATGATCTCGACGGCTTGGCCAATCTCGGAAATTGCAGTCACTCTTTTTGCGGTTCGATCAATTAGAACATCCAGGATGCCGTGTATCGGGGGGATATGTCCCAATTGAGGATCAGTTAGACCGAGAAGGGATCGCAGGGAATCTGCGACATCGGGATGATAGAAAGCGAGGGTATCCCAATTCCTGTCGAAGATTCCCTGGTCCAGCCTGCGGAAAGAGATCGGATCATTTGACATGGGGGCATTATGCTGAGAGGAGGCTCTCCTGTAATGAGTAGTGGACCTCAGGGGGGGATGGAAAGAACAGAATAGGACGAATGAGACCTATGGGAGCAATGGAATAGAATGGACGGACGGATAGCCACATGTAGCTGAATCACGGGAGATGAATCCCCGAGAGCGCGGAAAGGTCAGTCGATTCGGGTTTCTACCAAGTTGTTGAGGACGATGGCGGCGTTTCGGGCCAAGGCTGCGCGTCCCGCTCTCGCCAGCGGGGTATTGTGAAATCTCTTACGGAACTCGGATTCGCCGACATTCAGGAAGAACGGCGGGTCGAACAGGATATCCCGGTTGATCGGCTGAAAAGGCGGCTCTTTGGTGGGCCGGGAAAATCGGTTCCACGGACAAACAGAGAGACATTCATCGCAACCGAACAGGTGGATGCCGATGGAAGGTCTCAAGTCGTCGAGAATGTCTGTTCTGCATTCAATGGTGAGGGCGGAGATGCACCTGCGGGCATCCAGAACCCGGGGCGCAATCAGAGCGCCGGTGGGACAGGCATCCAGGCATTTTCGACATGTGCCGCATCGGTCCTTTTGCGGCATATCCAGCGGGAGATCCAAATCTGTCAGAATCACTCCGAGGAAAAGCCATGTACCGAAATTGCGATTGACCAGGCAGGTATTCTTGCCGATCCATCCCAAGCCTGCGCGTTGGGCCAGGTCACGCTCCAGCACCGGCGCGGTATCGACACAGATTCGGGCCGCAAAAGAAACACCCGTTTGTTCCCGCACACGGGCTAATAAATGCTTCATGCGGGAGCGCATCACGGTGTGATAATCTTTCCCCCACGCATAACAGGAGACTCTTCCCTTCCCTGCCGGAGCGGTTGTGGGATCGGGCGCATAGTTCATGCCGACAACGACGACAGAGCGAACAGCAGAAAAGACGGAACGCAAGTCAAGCCGCTGTTGCGCGCGCTGTTCCAAATAGAGCATCTCTCCGTGGTACCCCTTTCGGATCCAGTCCAGAAATTGGGGGGCGGATTCCGGCGGCTCCGGGCCGGTGATACCGACCGGATCGAAGCCAAGTCGCCGTGCTTCGTGTTTGATGGCGTTTGACAGGTGGATACGATCCATGGTGTGTCCGATTCCAGCCGGAGAAAGGCGGGAGCTGCGCTCCCGCACTCCAGGGCCGGAACAAGCCTAACGGTTGATCTCAATAAGACAAGGCGAATGATCTTGTCAAATGAGATTACAAGGGTTATAGTTCAAATTACATCTGCTGTAATTTCGTGGAGGCGACAGCGATCCTGCCGTGGGAGGTTCCACGGCCAGTAAGGGGTTGAGATTGGATCGTGGCCGCCCTTCCGTTATCGAAGGTTTTACCGGGCGAATTTCCAACGGGGCCGTTGCGCCTGCGCCGGCCGGGCGTGCGTACGGTTCCGGTGGAACAGATCGGTTCCCCTACCCGTCCCTTCCCCGACTGCCCCTGCCGCCTGGTTCACGGCGATAACCTGGAAGCGATGGAAAACCTTCTGGACGACGGGTACACCGGGAAAATCAACCTGATTTATGTCGATCCTCCATTCGATTCCCAGAGCGACTATCGGCACCGCGTTGTGCTGGATGGGACAAAAATCACACGCGAGGCTCCCCTCGTGGACCGTCTCGCGTACAGGGATACATGGGAGGGAGGCATCGAGTCGTATCTTTCCATGCTGGCGCCTCGGCTGCGTTTGATGGCTGACCTTCTAGCCGAAGATGGAAACCTGTTTATTCATTTGGATCATCGGCGTGTGCATTACGTGAAAGTGCTGATGGATGGGATTCTGCCGGATGGATTTCTCAACGAGATTATCTGGTATTTCAACAGCGGGCCTCGCGAACGAAATGTATTCGGACGCCGTCACCACACCATCCTGCGTTACGCGAAGAATCCTGACGCGGCTTTTCTGGATAGCGAATCCCCATACGCCCGGACACCGTACAGTCCGAATATCAACATTCCGGCCTGCAAGGCGCATTACTATCACCCCCTGGGGAAGATCCACGGCGATGTCTGGGAGATCCCACACATTGCGCAGAACGACCGCACGGAGCGTGAGGGCTTTGCGACCCAGAAGCCTTTGCAGCTGCTAGAGAGAATTATCGGATGTTGTTCCCGTCCCGGCGACTGGGTGGCGGATTTTTTCTGTGGTTCCGGGACAACGCCTGTGGCCGCAGAAAACCTGGACCGGCGATGGATTGCGGTCGATCAGAGCGCACCGGCGATCCAGGTAACACGCAGACGGCTGCTGCATTCAGAAGTCCACGGTTTCGTACTGGAGCGGAGTGAGGATCGAATCCCGGAGGAATCCCCCGCGACCGCCACCGTGGAAGCCATTCGATACGGACAGACCGGCCTGGTCACCGTGTGTCTGAGGGATTATCGGTTGGCAGAGATCCCCTTGAAGAACTCCGTACAGGAAGAGCGCACCCGGAACATCCTGCAAGCGGACTTCGCGTACGCGCTGGATTCCTGGTGTGTGGGTTACGAATCCGAGGAAGGTATTTTTCAAAGTCGATTTTATCGAAGTCGAAACGGCAAGCGGGACAGCACTCCTGTTGAAAAAGAGATTCGAGAGATTCCCTTGTCGCCGGAGATCGAGCGGGTCGGCGTGCGTATTGTGGATGTTTTTGGGAATGAAACGACCGTTTCGGTTCCGATTACCCTTTCAGAACCGCCAAGGGTGTGAGTCGATGCACGATTTCCACCAGGTCCGCCTGCTGACGCATCACCTCGTCGATATCCTTGTATGCGGCAGGCGCTTCCTGGATTGCGTCTTTGATTTTGGGGCAACCAAGAACGACGTGCCCCATCTGGTGTTCGAATTCCTCCTTTGAGATTGCTTTGAGGGCCTGCCGTCGCCCCATGGACCGTCCCGCGCCATGGGAGCAGGACTCGAACGATTCGGGAGCGCCTTTTCCCCGCGCGATATAGCTCGCCGTGCCCATTGAACCGGGAATTGTAACCAGTTCACCCTTACGCGCCCGCACGGCGCCTTTACGATGGACCAACACTCTCTCACCGTAGTGCTCCTCCCAGCTTGCGTAATTATGAGCCGTGCGGACATCTTCCAGAACCTGAAAATCTTTTTGCAGCACTTCGCGTATTATGTCCAACATAACGGCGCGCATCCGGTCGCGGTTCTCGAACGCGAACCGGACACAGAAATCCATTTCATCGAGATACAGTCGGCCGTCCTCATGACTCACGGGCAGATAGGAATAGTCCTTGCCGACACCGATGTTCCTGCTTTTCACGTACTCCTGGGCGCGCTTGTGATAATGGTTCGCGACCTTGAGGCCGATATTCCGTGACCCGGAATGGAGCATCATCCAGACATGACCTTCCTGGTCCACCTGGATTTCAATGAAATGATTCCCGCCGCCCAGGGTTCCCAGCTGCTTTCGGACTTCGTCCAGATGTTCCGTGACAACAGGCAGGGTCTCTGCACCGTGCCGCCGTTTTTTGTTTTTGCCATCATCCCAGATAGAGAAGAGATCGGCGCTCTGGGGTTTCTTGTGCCAATCGAATCCGACAGGGATTCTTCGGAATCCTTCATTGACAACGTTCTCCAGATCGCCCTGTACCTCGTGCGCTTTCAGGGAGGTACGCACGGCGAGCATTCCGCAGCCGATATCCACCCCCACCGCGTAGGGAACCACATGGTCCCGGCAGGCCATCACGCCACCGATGGGCATGGCATAGCCCTCGTGCGCATCCGGCATGATCGCAATGTGATGAAAAACAAACGGGAGTCGCGCGCAATTCTCAGCCTGTTCCAGCGCACCGGGTTCGAGGTTTTCAATATAGAGATAGAGGGGTACGCCCCCGGGGACATTTCGGATTTTCATGGTTGATTATTCCCTGTGTTGTTTGTTTGAAAACAGTGTATCGCCGGACAATCGACAGGCACAGGGATCGACTTCAGGGGCACGGTATAATGCATATCTCCAAGCGCTTCGCCTCACCACCCGGTGCCCTCTCCTCACCTTCATTGCTCTCTCCTCACCCCCCGGCCCCCTGTCCTCACCTCCATTGCTCTCTCCTCACCCCCCGGCCCCCTGTCCTCACC
>JAKPRU010000128.1 GCA_029557025.1 Candidatus Omnitrophota bacterium
AAATACCGAAGTTCATTCCCAGACTACTTTGGGAGAAGGGGACGCTCACACTCGGTCGGCCGCCCAGATCTTGCAAGTAAACATCCAGCAATCTAAGCAGAGCATCGAACTCGGCGAATCCGGTGTTGCGCCTCTCGTGCAGGGTAAGATTCTGTCTCAGGGTATTCAGCCAGGCACCCAGCGCTTCTTTCTCGTTCTTGTTCAGATGTCCGACGGGATCGATCAAACGGGATCCATCCGTCCAGGGCACTCCAGTAATCCGGCCGTAATAGCTTGGTGCCGTGCAGACGAGCGTTGTGGGCGACGTCAGGCCAATCGGCTGATTGTTGAACATGATGACATATAACTGCCGCCAGTCCGTGTCGTCCGCCATTGTTTTTGCCGGCGCCAGTCTGCCCAAGGTGGCTAGAAAATCTCGGCTGGAATCAGAGTTTTTAATCTTATCGACCGGAATTTGGACCTCTTCGACAGACAAGCGGATGCTTTTGCGGTACTCGCGCAAAGCCATCATGGCGAGCATGCCCCGCCACTCTCCCAGCACCACTTTATGAATGGGATGCTGGTCATAATACAGCGCCATGGTGAAAAGCAGAGGCCTCGCCCACATGTCAGGTACGGATGTCACCTCAAAGAAACGGGGATCCGGATTATCGAGGTTCAACCCTTCGCTGAGGTTATGGATCTCACTACGCTCGCATGCTTTCCAGGCCCCGCCCTCGGTAAAATTTCCCACGTTGTATGTGGACTTCATCTTGGGCAGGAGCGGACACAATGCCTTTTTCTCTTCGCTCATTTCCACCTTCCTCAATCTGGATCGTTAGTGGCAATACATGCAACAAACGCTAATCTTCAACGCCGCAGGAACGGTATAGCGCGTTGAAAAAAATCCCCATTCCCTGGGCATTCCGGTCGCGAACCGGGGTCTGGCACATCTTTTCCCAAAGTTCACCCAAGGTTTGTCTCTCCGTAGTGCCAACCGGCAGGATCAGATGATTGAATTCCGACAGTAGGAATTTATTCGGTGCAATCAGCCGGATTTCATTCCCGGCCTTCTCTGCGAAAATCCGTTCATCTATGATCTGCATCTCCTCATCTTCACTGGACCGTTGTATATTGGCAATCCACTGGAGGAATATTTCACAGTACTCTTTCAGCAAGGGGAATACCTGCTGGGCTTCATCCCCCACCAGCGAAATGCCCCGGCGCTTGACCAGGTTCACGTACATTGGGGCCCGATAGTCAAATCCATTCCGGGCCAGATCTTCCAGTAAAGGCAAGTAGACGCAAAGCGTTGACACGGCAAAACGGGCCAGGGTGCCCAGTTTTCGCTGAGCCGTCCGCCCGCCATCATTAGTTGGCAGGTCGCCCCACTCGAGCGCGTTGGGAGCATGTCTGGCAATCAGATGATACTTCTGCGGTTTGGCGGGATAATTTTTGAAGAAATGAATAGCGGCCAGGGCGGCCATCAACTCAATGAAATGCGGTGCGTTGCACTGCGTCTGAGCGCCTATGGAAAAGGGCACCGGAGTCAGAGATTCATCGCCCAATAGATAGACGTCGTCGTAAATCTCTGTCTTATCCTGTTCGTTGTAGTATTTCAGGGCCACCTGCGTCTGCAACAGGAAGTTTTCCGAGGAGGCCCGCATCTGGTCGTCCTGTGTCGGCGGGACAAATGAGAAGTATGGCAGGATCAGCGAGCCGCCCAACCGCGCCTTGGCGCCCTGGATCTTCTGCAGCTCATCCCGGATCAAACGGGCGATTGTCGGAAATCCGGAAGCTCCGGTCCCTCCGAAGATGGACCCGAACAGAAAAATGGAGGCGCCGGATCCGCCACCCAGATCGTTCGCGATCCGGGCGCGAAACGTCGCCCACGGTTCACCTTCGCCCAGTTTCAGTGTACTGGCCATGACCGCCGCGCCGA
>JAKPRU010000780.1 GCA_029557025.1 Candidatus Omnitrophota bacterium
CGGGAATGGATACAGAAACTGCCTCCTGCCGCGACGGGCAGGCGCCGCTACCGCGGGCGAATGGAGGGGTAGTATACAAAATTCCCGGGAGCGAATGCACCTTTGCGAATGCGGAACGTCGCGAATACGGAATGCGGAACGCGGAATGACGGGGAACGAAGAATTTGAAGGACCACGAAACTGACGAAAGGACACGAAAGCGGAAATCTTGAATTAAGCAACCACGGAAATCACGGAACGCACGGAACAGAAAGACTTTCGGGCCGTTACCTATGTCCTGAACCAAAGCCTTACCTATTTCCTGACCGGACCCAGCGGGCCTTCACCCGTAACGTTCCTCTCTTCAACTATATGAACGAAAGGACACGGAGAAGAAAAGATGAATTAAACAACCACGAAACTGGCGAAACGACACGAAAAGGAAGACAGAATTTGAGAAACCACCGAATTGGCCACAAAAGGCACAAGCGGCACCCAGCCGGGGGGAGTTTTTTATGACTGGAAACGTCACCCATTCAGCCTGTAACGACTTAAAGTCTTCGAAAGAATGCCTAAAATGGGAGGATCGGGGTATGGAACAGGAAGAAGAAGATTGGCAACCACGGAAAACAAGGAACGCACGGAACAGAAAGACTTTCGGGCCGTTACCTATGTCCTGAACCAAAGTGTTACCTATGTCCTGACTGCGCCTCCGAATTCCGCATTCCGAATTTTCCGCTCTCCATTCTCCATTTTCAATTCTCAATTATCTTCTGTTATAGTGTGCGCGTCGGGCGAAGTAACTGAGTTGAGGACCACAATTTCACCAACAGGGCGAGTTATGTTCACGCTGAACACTGCATGCGGATGCCGGACCATAACGCTGGGGGCGCATTGCCATGAACGATGAACCGGCCACCGAATTTACCGTGGTAATGGATGCGGACGCCATGGCGGCGACGATCCGGAGTATCGCTCTTGCCGTGGCCAACGCCAACCCCGACATCGAATCCCTGGTGCTCCTGGGCATCCTCCGGCGCGGCAAGCCGCTGG
>JAKPRU010000142.1 GCA_029557025.1 Candidatus Omnitrophota bacterium
GCAACAGAGGCCGGAAACGGCGCGAAGTTTCATTCCCTGTTCCGTGGGGATACTTCAGGGTATTCTTCTGCATCGGAAGCTGATTCCGCGCTGTGTTCTCTGTTAGCATTCTACACAAAGGACGCACATCAGATCGATCGCGTATTCCGAAGATCAAACCTTATGCGCGGGAAATGGGATGAGAAGCGCGGAACGGAGACATACGGCGATCTGACAATCCAGCATGCGCTCGGTCTTGTGACAGAACAGTATGGCCAGGGACAGAAGAGCAGGTCCCGGGCCTCCCGTGGTGGCGGGCAGCAGAGAGACGAACCACAGAAGATCCATTCAGCGGTAACGGCAGATCGCCCGAAAATCATAACCTCTGGTGCCCGTCTGCGCGACATTTCCGATCTATCATTAGAGTGCCTCATCGCAGCGAATGACCCCCCGCACATCTTTCTCCGTGCCCGCGGTCTTGCCAGGATCGGGACTGACGACAAGGGGATCGCAGTTATCGAACGGCTTACCGAGCACTCGTTAAAGGGGATTCTGGAAAGAACCTGTGATTACATCCGGTTAGTGCCCGACAAAGAGCAGGGGTGGAAAGAGGCGTCTGCATCACCACCAAAAGACCTGGTTTGGGATATTCTCTCCCTGGGGTCCTGGACATTCCCGGTGGTTGAATGTGTAGTTCAAACCCCGATCATCCATTTGGACGGGTCGATCGTCACATCGGGGGGATATGACCCGATCACCAGGTCGTATTATGCCCCGCCTAACGGGACCGTGATCCCTACAGTACCGGAGACACCAACGGATCAGGATGTGGCGGCCGCGGTTAGTCTCATCAGGGAACCGTTTATTGACTTCCCATTCATTGATGATGCGTCACGGACCCACATTGCCGCCGCGCTTCTCACCATCGTATTACGGCCAACCATCCCGGGGATCGTCCCTGCGTTCATCATCGACAAACCAGCGCCGGGAACGGGGGCAAGCCTGATCGCATCCATCCTTTCA
>JAKPRU010000148.1 GCA_029557025.1 Candidatus Omnitrophota bacterium
GGGATGATCCGGACCTCTATTACGGAGACTTCGACACCGCATGTTTTGTATTCGCGCCGGTTGATTCGGAAGCACTCCTGACTCCCACGAACGAAACGGACAAAGCGGAAATCTGCACGGACATACGCCTGTACCAAGGGACAAGCCTGCCTTCCGCCATTCCCATCATTGGAGGCAAGCATGGTTTCGAAATTCGCGGTTCTCTGTGCGGCGAAGAATTGTGCGAAGGAAATTCAAAGACGGGGACGGTCACTATAGAGATTGAACTAACCGATTGGCTTACAGGAAACGGCTCTGGATCCGTGGCCAGCAGCCAACGTTTACAGTGTGAGCCCACCTCAAAATGGATATTCGAGAAAGCAGATTTATCCGTTACGGCGGGTGCAACAGCAAAACTCGAAATACCTTTTCCAATACCGGTATATGGAATACCCATAGGAACCGTTTATTTGGGTGGCTATTTGCAGGGATCGGTGGGCGGAAAGGTTACTTGGAAGAATAACTTTCCTGATTGGCCCAGCGGCGGCGCACTCACCCTGACCGGCGGTGGTGGGGGTATCCTTCGAGCCGCCTTGTTGGATCTCCGGGTGCCGGGGGTGAAGCCACTGTTGGAAGAGGGGATTGTCGGGTTATCCGGTACTATCGGTATCGCCTTTAATGGCGAGTGGGCGCCGCCGGCGCCATTACGTTTCACAGGCTACTGTGTAAAAGCCACCGGTGAAGTGTCCGTGGCAAATGGATGGTTAAAGCAGAGCATAAGCGGAAAGTGGGGTACTGACTGCGGGAAGGCTCTTGACCCGGGCCTTACCCCTGGAATCTCGCTGGTATCCAGGAACGGTCAATACCAGACGTGGGTCTGGACGGGAAAATCGGAGGAACCTTCAGAATTTGCGGTGACCTACGAAGTAAACACCGATCCCGGGACGGGCAACGTCTATGAAGGTTTGCCTCTGTCAACCGAAATCGGCGCCGATGTACGTGGTGATGGGATGCCGGCCCTGGCAGGCACATCCGCCTACAGCCTTGCCCTGTGGGTCAAGGATACCTATACTCCGGAGGAGCAATTGGGTGACCGGCTTGCATGGGCCTTGTTCGCGGACGATACATGGTCCGCCCCCTCGTTTGTAGAAAGTGACGTTGCCTTTAACGGTAGTCCTGCAATTGCCGCGCTTCCGGGCGGTGAAATACTGGCGATCTGGACTCAGGCCGCATCCACGGGACTCAATAGCCTGTCTGCCGTGGAAGACATCCTAAGTGCCAAGGGGGAAACCAAGTTGCTGTATGCGATTTTTGACGGCACTTCGTGGATGACGCCGGAGACTTTCGTAGACTACCAAACCGGTATCTCTTCCACCGCATTAGCAGTGGACAGCTCGGGTAACGCCGTTGCCGCGTGGATGGTTAACCTGGAATCGGAAAAACAACTGTGGGCCGCAACTTGGGAGACTTCCGCCTGGAGCTTGCCTGTATTGCTGGGTGAGGCTATTTCTGCGGATGCCCCCGCAGTGGCTTCTACACCGGATGGATTTATCGTGATATGGGCCAAGGCTGACCTTCATGTGGAAACACAGGACACAGTCTGGCGACTAAACGAGACTTGGTATGATGGGGGCCAATGGTCACCATTAACCCCAATGCCTGCAACGGTAAACCAGGGAACGGCGCAATCGAAACGAAGCCGACAAGGAGCTGTACCGGACCTAAACAGCGGAACGAAGGTGACGACTGCGAATTCCTCAAAGGGCATTCCTGAGTACTGTTGTGAGGGAGAAGGTGAAGGAGAAGACGAAGGAGAAATCGAAGGCGAATGCCAAGGC
>JAKPRU010000163.1 GCA_029557025.1 Candidatus Omnitrophota bacterium
CCGGGGTTGTTTCCGGGATAAAGGCATTAAGGAGTGGAGGGTTTAAGGTTTTTGTGGTGACGAACAAACCCTGCATTTCGATGGGTCTCAACACGTATGAGAACGAGGTCGAGATAGCGAGGAGGATCATTCGGGACACGAGGGTTGACGGTTATTTCATATGTCCGCATGGAAGGGATGAGGGTTGTACTTGCCGGAAGCCTGAGATTGGGTGGTTGGTTGAGGCTGCGGTGAGGCATCATGTGGATCTTGGCGCGAGCTGGGTTGTTGGGGACAAGAAGAGCGATATCCTTTGCGGCAAACTTGTTGGTGCCAAGACGATTATCATGGATTATCCGTATAATCGAGACATTGTAGCCGATTTTCGAGTTTATGATTTTGAACATGCAACGGAGGTAATTGTATCTCATGCCGAATCTTCTGTCTTTTGTCAAGGAGAATTATCCGGAGCAGTATCGGGCATGGAACACGTGGTCGAATCCGGCTCCGTGGATGGATGCGTCGGAGCAAAACTGGATGATGAGTTACGGGATTCCGGCCTTGACTTCCAAGGGGGGATTTCAGACGACGCCGCAGTCTGATTTCTCCGGAATCGATGTGAACCAGGTGTATTCGAGTGCCAAAGGTGGAAGGCTTCCATCCATTGGACCTGAGTTCAGGGGATTTCCGAAGCCGACCGTAGGAAGAACCGTAGGAGCTGTCTAGGATGGTGATGAATGAGGTACTTCGCAATGATTGGCCGTTGCAATCGGAGGCACGTAAGTTCTACGGAGATCCTTTGGATGAGTCGAATCTTGTAATCATTCGCCCTGCATGGCCCATTACGGCTTCATGGAACGGGAATCCTGTAAAGGGGATAAGGATTCACCGGCGTTGCGCCGAGAGTCTCGATAGGGTTCTTGATTCGATATGGAGAGCGTCGGATCGGTCTCTTGAGACGATTCGGGAATGGGGCATGCATCTTTTCGGGGGCAGTTACGTTTATCGCAACAGGCGTGGTGGTTTCGGCCTTTCGATGCATGCATACGGATGCGCCGTCGATTTCGATCCTGCACGGAACCGGCTTGGAGATCCCGAGCCCAATTTCCGGAACGTTCGTGAGGTATTGGAGGCGTTTGATTCCGAGGGATGGGAGTGGGGAGGCAACTGGGAAAGACCGGACGGAATGCATTGGCAGGCAGCGAGAACGAAATAGAATAGGTCGGAAGAGAAGAGTCTCTATTGATAGTCGGAGGTCAAGGGATATCCACCCGTGGAAATAGGCGGTCTCGTGATCAACCTAAAACCGAGTTCCCATGAATGGGTCAAGATGTGGATCGATACATGAGCGGGTCCTATGAGACATCCCATATTTCATAAGCTTTTCGTCGGGATTTCCGGTGTGACGGCACTCATACCATATCGGATACACGACTATCCGGAGAGTCTTTTTGTGGAGTGTGGGGACGTATGGCGTTGCAGAAGGTGC
>JAKPRU010000179.1 GCA_029557025.1 Candidatus Omnitrophota bacterium
TAATACCAACAGACTGAATCCCCTACGGGTGTAAAACAATGGACGACCTGCTTACCATGTTGAGCGTGATTGTCGGCCTGCTGAGTTTCTGTGTGGCCGGGTATATCATGGCGGTCACGGATTTCCGGCCAAAAAAGGCTGTCTCGGATGAGGAACCGTCCGAGGCCATGGACTTGGCAGAGCCGGTGATCACCAGGCGGGAGTTAAGCCTTTCGGAACTGGGGATCAGTCGTTTCGGCGACCTTGCCGCCCTGCCTGCCGAGGAACAGCGCCGCATCAAGATGGAAGAGCATGTCCGCGAGTATAGCAGCACCAATCCTCAAGACGTCGCCACCGTCATCCGCAGCTGGCTGCAGGGATAAGACTCATTTCAACAGGATTGTAGTTCTCCTCTCTCCTTACGAAGATCTGTATAATGGCTCCATCTCCCGCCGGGAGATGGTCCGGGTAAGAGTTCCCTGAATCGGCATCTCACCTCTCTATCCCCCAAGTCCTATCGGTCCCAGTGGTCTCATTTGTCCCATTTTTCCCTCCCCCTCTCCGTCCTTGGAGAGAGGGTCGGGGTAAGGAAAAAGCCTCCCGCCCCGAAAAACCCCCCTTTTCCCCCAAAGTTGTAATAAGTTGTCACGACTTCGGACACCTCGTGGTTTTCTCAGATACAATTTATACTGAAAGCTAAATATCCTTTAGAATGGGGAGACGAAAAAATGAACGTACACTTGAAAAAGAAACGTATTATCATCGCATCGCCCGATCCGAAACTGGTTAATGACATCCAGAAGGTTGTTCGGCCGCAGGGGGCTATTGTCTTTCCGGCTTCAACCCCGGAACAGACCGTGTTCGATGTCGGGTCGCGTCATGCGGATTTGCTCATATTGGACGAGAGAATGCCGAGCCTTCACGGCAAGAACCTTCTGGTGGCAATTCGGATGGCCGCTCCCAACATCGCGCTGATGATCGTCTCGGAGCACCAGCACGGCTCTTGCACCATCGATGCCTCCGCGCGCGGGGCGGATGCGATTATCTCCCGAAACTCCGATGAGAATCAGATTCTGAACGCGGTTTGCCATGCGATGGGAATCCCCTGCGACCGCCTTCCCGGTGTCGGCCCGTTCCATGGCAGGACCATGGAGGAAGTGGCGTAACTACCTGGATTATCATTGTTTATGTTTTGCGCACACCAACAGAGACACTTGCATTTAAACGGCATTTTTTAGGCCCTGACGCGCTTGCCAGGATGAATCAATTCTGTCATAATCCCGTTCAGATATTGAATCTCTCATCCAATTCTCATTTATCGTGGGCAGGCCCGTTGACTCATGGGAAAAGCTTACCGAGAGGGTAAGTGAACGGGTGTTTAACGGAAGGAGGCCGTAGGCCGACTGGAGTTAAACACCCGTTCAGAGCAAATCGCTGACCCATGTTTGGTTTCCTCGTGAAGATTGAAAATCATTTTCAGTTTCCGTTCAATGGCTTCCCGGAGATGGAATGGATTCAGGGAACGGAGGGTCTCTCGAAGACGCTGCTTAGCCTCGGGGGTCACGTCCGGGCACGCCAACAGGCGTTCCGCAGGAGTCTGCGGTTTCCCGTACCGGCGACGTATTTTGGAGTTGATCCGTTCTTTGCTTTCGAGTTTCAATGTCGGACAAAAGAAATTCTGAAATTGGCTCCATTCGTGGGTATAAAGGCTGTTAATCGGTTCCACCAAATCCGGATTACTGAACCGATCATAGCCCAGTAATTGGCGAACATGGGTCCAATTCTTTTGCTCGACGTGCGCACTGTCATTGGTATGATACGGACGACCGCGGGTAAACGAGACCGGTGCGTTCCGACCGGTCCAATACCGGAACAGAGGATAATTCAGGAACTCGGAACCGTTGTCGCAATCAAACCCCAGAATCGGAAACACCAGCGAGATTTCCACGTCACGAATCTGAGTCAGAACGCCTTGCGCCCCCCGATTCCAGGTCGCCCGATTTTCCGTCCAACCGCTGTAAATATCGGTAAATGTGAGGCTCCACACAAAATCCCCCTCCATGGAATTCCCGCAATGGGCCACCGTGTCCGCCTCCAAATATCCGGGCCGCCGGATGTCCCACAGGAAGTCCGGATCGGAATCTGATTGCGCAACCAAGTACTCGGACGGGTTCCCCCGATCCCCATCGGTCTCCGTTTCAGCCGAACAGGACTTAACAGGCGATCCATCGTCGCCGGGCTGAGGGTCAGAATCTTCGTTCGCGTCGCCTCCGGAAGGTCCCCGTATTTCTCTTCGTAGTGGGGCAGCCACAACGGAATCGCCGCCTTCAGCCGCTTCGAGCAAACCTGGTCCGTCGCCAACCAGATTCTCTCCAACACCGCCACCACCTCCGCTCCGTACCGCACACGCGGACCTCGTTTCTTCGTGTCCCCCTTCCCTTTCTCCGAACTGTTCAAAACTCGAATCGCATACTTCCGCGCATACCCGCACACCTTACAAAACTCATCCAAAATCCGCCCCTTCTCCATTCGATCCCCCTTCCGATATCGGCCCCGTATCTTCCTCAAGTATTCTCTTCCCAACGTTCCACTCATAATTTCCGACACCTCGTTTCTCGGTATCCTGAATTATGAGTCAACGACTCTCTTTTCTCTCTCCTTTCGGTAAGCTTTAATATGAGTCAATTCCCGACATCCTTGCCCGCCTTGACTGTCTCTGTGCCCAAACGTATCCTTAGCAACTTACTCATTGAGCGCAATCAATGAGAAAAACGTTGCGAGGAATTAGATGCCATCTGGGAAAAAACGAAAACGGATGAAAATCGCGACGCATAAGCGCAAGAAAAAGCGTCGCGCCAATCGCCACAAGAAGAAATAGTTGCGGGTTTCTTTCTGTTGACCGGTAAGCGGGTCCCCTGCCCGGAGCTATTCCATGGCTCCGGGCAGGAACCGATGACAACGGAGAGACGGCATGGAAATCACGGAAGTCAAGGTGTTTCCGTTGCGAAAGCCCGACGACAAGTTAAAGGCTTTCGCAACGCTCGTTTTTGACGGTTGCTTTGTTATTCGCGATTTGAAAGTTATCAACGGGAACTTAGGGCTGTTTGTCGCCATGCCCAGCCGGAAGCTGGGGGACGGCACATATGAGGACATTGTCCATCCCATCAATTCCGAAACTCGTCAGAAGATCGAACAGGCGGTGCTGGAGGAATACGAGCGGGTGAAGGAACAACGGGGCCGTCCTTCGTTCCGAAAGCAAGACTCCGAATCTGCTTCTACGACGTTGTCTTTGTCTTCTTCTGTGAAGCAAGACACGCGGGGGGATGATCAAAGTCTGTCAGCAGGTGAAATCGAGCTTCCGCAATCCCGATAATCGTTTGAAAGTGTCGCTGGAATCCCTCAATGTCGTCGGATGAGCAGAAATCGGAGGGTTCCTGTGATCCGGGCGACAAC